>SXPJ01000040.1 GCA_005776395.1 Bdellovibrionales bacterium
CGATCGCTGTGATTGGCTCGGTGGCTGGAGATCGAGGCAGACAAAGTAACTATTATTATGGAGCAGCTAAAGGCGGGCTAGAGGTCTTCTTGGAAGGTTTGCGAAATCGACTCTATCCACATGGAGTGAGTGTCGTCACTATTAAGCCGGGTTTTGTCTCAACTCCGATGACGGCCCATTTAAAGCAGAATTTTTTGTTTGCTGCACCAGAAAAAGTAGCTGCTGGAATTTTAAAGGCGATTGAGAAGGATAAAGATGTTGTTTACCTTCCCTGTTTCTGGAAGTGGATTATGTGTATCATCAAATCTATTCCAGAGGTTCTATTTAAGCGACTCAAACTATAGTACCACCCAAAGGTACGGCTTTACTTTTGGCTATAGCTTAACAATCTCTTCAGTTAGTTTTCTTATTCCTTCAAAAATTTCATGAATAGGGGCATCGCACATATAAGCTGCAGTTGTGACTATTTTATTTTTTTTGTCTACATGGCAATTGGAAGGATCTGTGGGGATGTGTTTGTGTCCTAACTTTTCGATCTCTTGAGCCGCCTCAGAAGGTCCGCCCACGGTCATTTCAAAGTGTTTATCTGGAAATACCATTGCAATGGCTGCAGGTGAAATGCAAACGGCTCCGATGGGTTTATTTTCGGCATGGAAAGCTATTAAAGCATCTTTAAATTCTGGAAGAACTTTTCCCTTTGATCCCTCAGTAGCAAAAGTGCATAGATTTTTAGCGACACCAAATCCACCAGGAATTACGACCGCATCAAATTGTGAGGATTTAAGTTGGCTTAAGGGGAGAATTTCACCACGAGCAATACGAGCCGCTTCCACAATCATATTACGAGTTTCATGGGCAACTGGTCTATTTGTGAAGCAGTTGATGACATCGGCTTGGGTTTTATCAGGAGCAAAACATTGGACCTGAGCTCCGACTAGACTTAAGCCCCACAGAACTGCGACCGATTCTCTAATCTCACTTCCATCTTTAAAGCCACTACCACATAAAATCACTGCGATTTTTTTCATTGATTATTCCTCATAACACCCAAAGGTACGGCTTTACTTTTGGCGATCTACCACCAAAAGTAAAGCCGTACCTTTGGGTGGTACCTTTGGGTGCTTCAAAATCGATGTGGGCTTCTGTGATCTCTTCTGATTTGAATCTGCTTTCATAAGTTGCGATGCTTAAATAACTTTTAGATCCAAAAAGGGAGGACGCTAGCGCTATCCCTTTATGAAATTCCATACTTTGAAATCCATGAATAGGATTGTGATGAATGAAGTCTTTAATAGGCCCTTGGTTAGGCAATAAGTGGCGCAAGTGCTCAAGTGTATCATTGAGTTCAAAAGGATAATGACCTTGATTTTCTCCGAAAATATCGAGCTTGTTTAACCAGTTAGTGAGAGATAAATGCATTATATTTTAGTTTCAATTTTGACATCGAATAGTATCATAGCGTTCAATATGAGGCGCCATAAAAATAAAACCATTCACTTTGTAGCTAAAGAAGCGATTCGCATTTCTGAAGTCTTAAGTCGATATTTTAAAGTTGAAAAAGAAACATTGGAAACACTTCTGAGTATTGGGGCCATTTATCTCAATAAGCATCGACAATTAACTGATCAGAAAATTGATAAAGGGGAGCATCTTCAGGTTTATCTTGAACCCAAGCGATATCCTGTAGCTGGTATTGATTGGAAACAAACCATTCTTAGTCATGAGAAAGAATTTTTAGTCATCAACAAACCGGTTGGAGTTCCTGTTCATTCTACTGAAGATAATCTTATAGAGAATGTTCTTTATCAACTTAGAAAATTTTATGGAGAGGAATTATGGGTAACTCATCGGCTTGATACCACTGTCAGTGGCGTGATGGTTTTAGCTAAGAATCAGAGGTTTCAGGCTGAATTTAATCAAATCTTAAGCCAAAGAAAGATTTCGAAAATTTACCGTGCGTTGGTGGAACACAAACCCAAACCTGGAATCGTTAAACATTTTATGAGCCCAGAAGAAAAAAGTCCTAGAAAATTATCGCTTGAGCCTCAAGAGGGATGGTTAGAGTGCTTATTAGAGATCATCGAAGTGAAACCTTGGATCTCTTTTGAGGGGAAAGAATTTTGGGATCTAGAGATTAAACTTCATACAGGGCGTACTCATCAGATTAGAGCACAGCTTTCTAAAGTGGGTTCGGCTATTTTAGGGGATAAAATGTACCGAGGAAGAAACCGAGCTGGATTTACAACTCGCCGACTAGCTTTACATGCTACGAAATTAGATTGGAGCCATGGGGGACGTAATTACATGTTTTATTCGGAACCCAATTTTATTCAGTATCTAAATAGCTGACTATACCTTAAGTTTTATTTTTCAGTTAAGATATCTCTATGCCTCTTTCATATGCGATAGACTTTGGAACTAGTAACTCTCTCCTCGCAGCTTGCGATGGAGAAAAGATTATCTCGGCCATACCTATAGATCCTTATAGTTACGATCCTACGGTCATGAGAACGCTGCTCTATTTCCCAAGTCAGAAGAGAGTGTTTTTCGGTTCTGAGGCCTTAAAAAACTACAATGAAAATCCTGGAGAGGGACGACTCATACGCTCGATTAAAAAACATCTACCCTTTAGAAGTTTTATTGGGACATGGATTGAAGATCGTCCTATGAACTTAGAAGACCTTATTGGTTTGTTTCTAGCTGAATTACGAAAAAAAGGTAATCAGCATTTTAATCAAGATGTCACTCGATTGGTTTTGGGCAGGCCAGCTCGATTTGCCGAAGATGAAGGGGATGATCTTTATGCGCAGAATCGGCTCGAAATTGCTGCGAGAAAGGCTGGCTTCACAGAGATTGAATTTGTTCCCGAGCCCATTGCGGCAGCTTGCGAATTTAGAACCACCTTAAATCGTGAGAAAGTTGTTTTTGTGGCAGATTTTGGAGGGGGGACTTCAGATTTTACTGTAATGAAAATGAAACCTGGTCCTTATCAGCCTTCAGATGTTTTAGCCATTGGGGGGGTGCCGAGAGCAGGGGATGCCTTAGATGGTTCTGTCATGAGAGAGCGCTTAAGTTCTCACTTTGGAGCCGATATTCGATTTCAAATTCCATTTAGTTCGAACATTCTAAAAATGCCTTTGCATCTAATGGAAAAAATCTGTTCTCCTGCGGATGTTTCACTTCTAATGAAAAAAGATATCATGGAGTTTTTAAAAAACATTGAGAAGTGGGCTACTAAATCAGAAGATAAATCTAAAATGCAGCGGCTGTTTACATTAGTAGAAGACCAATTAGGCTTTCCCCTATTTGAAAAAGTAGAACAGGCAAAGAGAGAGTTGTCAGGAGCTAACGAAGGAAGGGTATTGTTTGACTATCCAGGAATTAATCTTAATGAAAAGATCCAGAAGGTTGAGTTTGAAAAGTATATCGAGCCTTCGATAGAGGTTATTTTAAAAACATTGGATGAGACGGTAAAAAAGTCGGGCCTGAATTATTCTCAGATTGATCTAGTTTGTTGCACAGGGGGAACAGCTAAAGTTCCATGTTTGAAAGAGGCGATTGAGCAAAGATTTGGAAAAGAGAAACTACAGGAACATAGAGTTTTTCACTCGGTGGTTGAAGGGCTTGCTCATCGCGCGAGAGAAATTTTTAAATAATAGGTAATTTATTTGTAGGTTGAATTTTGTGCCGGAGTTTTTTTTGCATTGTTCTTGGTTGTTATAGCAGCTTGCTTGCCTTTGTTAAAAAGGGTACAAAGAATGGGCTGGGGGTGACTTGGCTTCGACGTGGGTGCTGAAGCTTGTAGTCGCATGCCGAGTTTGATGCTGACTCGTAAAAAAGGCGTCAAAATAGTAATTGGCGACAATTACGCAATGGCTGCCTAATTAAAGCGTAGCCCGTGTCCCGGGGGTTCTCCCATGATCTTCGAAGACACGCCATTTTATGGGATCGGAATCTAGTGGAGTCTCAGCGCTAGGATCCTAAATTTTACTGAGGATAGTTTTAAGATAGCCGTGCCTGCAGGGAAGTCTTAGAGCGAAACCTATTCTGCGGGACACGCATGTAGTGGCTGCGGTGGATCACTTGCGGACGGGGGTTCGATTCCCCCCACCTCCACCATTCGGTATATTCCGGGCACATGGTTTACACTATTCTGCACTGTTCACACCTGTATAGTTAGGTTTAAGCCCGAAAGGATCGTCCTTTGGGGCAAACTTTTGACTGAACTCGTCGAAATAGCCCAAATCAAAATCCATAAAAGTTACAAGCC
>SXPJ01000041.1 GCA_005776395.1 Bdellovibrionales bacterium
AAATTGTGGCAGAAAGACCTAAAGAGGCAGTGAGAGATAAAATGACCTATCTACAGCCCACCCAAGTAAAACTCGTGTGTGGTATTTCAGAAGAGCTTATGAAAGAGATTGAACGAGTAAAAGAGATTGTCTCTCAAAATACGGGAAGGCCAGCAAACCTTGAAGAGACCCTTAAAGCCATGGCCACTTTATATCTTGAAAGAAAGGATCCTATTAAAAAGGCCGAACGAGTTCTCAGAAAAGAACAAATTTCCTATTCTCCTTCTGCAAAAAGAGAGGACTCCTATTTTTTATCCTTAAGGAGAGTAGGTAACTCCCAAGGCAAGCGAACTACAATCCCAGCCCAAATCCGACACGAAGTCATAAAACGGGACCGTGGCCAATGTACTTTTAAAGATAAAGTAGCTACCCCATGTCAGAATAAAATCTGGATAGATCTTCACCACAGAAAAAGCATTGCGAATGGTGGAGAGCATAGCCTTAATAATATTATTACTCTGTGCCGGCAACATCACAGGTTTCTTCACCAAAGAATTCTCTAGGCACTTTATTTGTCTTTTGAAAATCATGCCCGATTTGAAGAGTGGCATCGATCTAATTTTTCTATTCCCAAGTTGGTCCCGTAGCTTTGCACAGCTTTGCTAGGCATCTCACTTTTCTGTTAGAGCCCTAACTGGTTAATGCTATCGGTAAAGTAAAATGGAAAGTAGCTCCCTCACCCAGAGTTGATTCTGCCCATATTTTACCTCCATGGAGCTCAATAATTTTCTTTGATATCGCAAGCCCTATTCCATAGCCTGGTCTCTCCTGGTAGGTATGTAATCTTTGATAAAGCATAAAAATTCTTTCGGCATCCTTCGGATCAAATCCACTTCCGTTATCTGAAAAACTGAACTGACACATCCGTCCCTCAATCTTTGCCGAAACAACCACACTAAGTTCACTTTCACCTTTGTATTTCAAGGAATTACTTAAGAGATTTTGAATCACTCGACTCAATAATATTTTGTCACCTTTAATCCTGGGAATTAAATCCATTGAAACCCTAACTTTAAAACCTTGAAAATCATCTCGATAAGACCGTAAACAATCTTGAATAAGCTCCTGAGCGTCAATTTCACTCTCATTAATCTTAACCCGATCTAATTTAGAAAGTTCTAAGTTTCCTTGCACCATTCCCTGAATTCTCTTTGTCGCATTCAGAGCATTTTCAATAAAATAGGAGGTCTCCGAATCATCAGACCCCTGCTTAAATTTCTCATTTATAATTTCAAGCGATTGACTCACACTTCTTATAGGCTCTTGTAAGTCATGCGATATAGCTAAAGCAAACATTCTATTCTCTAAAACGGGCTCGTTAATTTTATTTTCATCCCCTGAAACACTCCCGTAGTTCATATCAATTACCTTATTTTTCGTTATTATTAATATGATACCTCTCACCTCTCTATCTTTAAAAAAAACAGGAATATAATTACTGTAGAGGTCTACTACGGGACGCAACTCCCAAGCTCTCATTTCGGTCTTAATATTCCAAATAGGTTTTCTTGTCTTTACTATCTGGTCGTAAATCTTTCGAATCATTTTCGCATTAGGCCCTAGTCTATCCTCTATAGAAGTCCCTAAAACATTTTCAACGGAGAGGTTTAGAGTCTTAGCATATATTTGATTGCATTGTAGGCAACGATAACTGCGATCAAAAAGAGCAACTCCAACTGAATCGCTTTGAAATGCGATTCTGATAAAATTACTTTCAATATTTTCTAAATTTAACTCATCTCTAATTAAATAAAATTGTTTTTGAAACTCTTCATCATTCTGGTTTTTGAAAAAAATGGCTAATATGGGGACAATTATTCCCAGAACCCCTAAAAAAATACGCAGATCCGACAAGGAAAGTGTCTGAAAACTGATAAGTCCAGTAAAAAGCCCATTCCAGCTCCAAGCGGTCCAAAGCCCTTGAAATAGAATGGAAATAGATAACCCTAAAGGACTTACATAATAAGCCACTACAATCATCACAAGTAGGGATAAATACCTTGGAAAGTAGTCTCCCCAACCCAATCTTTCTAAATAGCCATTTAAAAAAAGTGAAATAATTATTCCATTTCCCAAGAGCACCGGAACTATCTCATGAAACAATTTCTTAAACTTTTCTCTCTGTGAAAAAGATTCGGAAAGCTCCAAAAAAAATGGAACAGAAATAATAATCCCTATCGCATCAGTATAAATCCAATTTTTGTAAAGACTGGTCCAATCTAAATGATAACTCGGATTCAATATTGTTAAACTAATCGCATCAAAAACAGATCTTATCCCCAAGCAAATCGGAATAATCACACCTATAAAAAGGAACCAGTCCTTAGGCTTTAATGTCGGGTTTCTTCCGCTGCAAAGCCTCTTCATTAAGAAAACAGCTACGCTCATCGCTAGAACTTCATCAAAGGCCAAGAGGGCCGAAACTAAAATGGAATACTTAAAGAAAAGATAGTTCAGAACCCAACTGCCCAAAAACAGAGGGAGAAAATAGGCCATGCCTCCAAACAACAAAACGGCTAAAGCAAAACCACTCTGAGGGTTAAATAAGAGGGGGTGTTCTAAAGAGAGAGCTCTAGAGATACAAACAGATCCGAAAACAAGAAAAAGCCCAAGAATCACCCCAAGAAAACCTGCAAGAGCCTTAATTAAAAACTGATCTTTCCACACAAAATAACCACCAAAAAGCAAACCTTATATAAGTAGTATATCAGTATATTAAGGGGGGGGGGGGGGGCAAAAAAGGGCCCCTCTTACGGTTTACATCACTTACACCGCCCAAATTTGTCGAACCTTTAAACACTCCTAAGCTAAAGCCTATGGCACTAGGCTTGCTCACAACGTAGCCATTGAGAGAGCAAGGAACTTGAGGAGCCCAGTGTATGAACTCCAAATTTAAATGGGGCTTAGCCACCCTAATTTTTTCGGCCTTAATTTATCGACTTGTGTTTAATGATTCTATCGCTTCAAACTTTGAAACTCCGAAGGGATACGCAGCTCCTAAGTCAATAACTCGCATTGAGGAAGAGGAGAGGATAGCCTTTGAAAAGGCTTTAGCTGAAACAGATAAAAAAACAACTGCAGTTATCGCAAAATCACAAGAGAGGATTCAGCCCATCATTAAAAAGAGAGCCATCTCTCATGTGACAAAAAAGGAATTGAGAATTCAGAAAAAACTAACTTCAACTAAGCTAGCCTATAGAGCAAACAAAAAGCCTGTAAGAAAACTAAACTGACGAAGTTTAACCGAGGTTGTAGCCCCGATAGTGGTATCTAAATTATTAAGCTGCATTGAATATCGAACATTAAAGAAAAACTCTAAATTAGGAGAAAAGAGATATTCTGTTCCACATCCTAAATCAGCTCCAATGATTGTGGATTTTGTCGTTGATTTAAGATCCGTTGAAACTCCTGCCAGTTCCGATTTAGACTCACTTCTAAAACCTAGACTAGGCCCCGCCATACCGACAAGAGAAAAACTTTCATTTAGAAGATGGCGGTATTTAATTAGGATTGGAATCTTTACAAAATTATATTTATAAACAGTATCTCCATTCCTATAACCTAACTGACTCAATAATAATTCCGATTGCAAATAGGTCTCTGCTAAGAAAGGGAACTCAGTCATTACCCCCCCCTCCGCCCCCAAACGACTTTGAGTGGGAAAAGCTGCAGAAGCATAACTTTGAGTTAAACCTAAGGTGGCTCCAACTCTAAATCCAAGCCTCTGCGAAGCAAGGCTCTCAGGCTCTACTACATTTGTAACCTCTCGAGGAGCACTCATCCCTAATAGTTTATTCTGGGTTACCGGCTCTATCGTTTTCGATCTCTCGTTTGCCTTAGGAACTTCAGTTGAAGTAGGGGAATCTTTAACTACATCATTTTCAGCTTTAATCCCGGACAGGGTTCCCACTGCAGGATTAACTGCCAAGACCTCTCCGTTTCTAACAATGACTGAGATACGGCTCTTGTGAATTTGAATTTTTTTCCCGTAGTCGGTGTAAAACGAAACATAGATTTTGCTTTCCTCTAAAAATCGGCCACGAATTTCTCTGCCTCCACGAATCACCAAAAGATCGCTGGCAAAAAGAGAGGAGGCCCCTATTAGAAAAACAAGAGAGAGAAAAGATTTCATTTAAAAAACTCCCTTAAAGTTTAAGCAAAAGCAACCGCCCAGCGGGTACGGGGTTAATGGGTTAGTGCTATATTATTGTACTATGATATCGGCAGTGGCTAAGCGCATTAAATCCAGTGGATAATGACTCGCGTTAAATGAAAAGGTGTGAGCCCTTTTCCTTACGGAAGGGACTCACACCTTTTTAGTTTCCCCCAAAGAAACCGTCTCCTCGAAAAACTTAAAACTTCAATTATTGCCCATAAGCTACAGATCCGCCTCTAATGCCTCTAGAGTAAGAATAAAATCCTTGAGAATTAGCTGACTGTGTATGGTTACTTGTAACTGGAACTGCAATCTCTTGTTGATTATAATTTTTCAAAATACCATTATTATTCAACTTCGTTTTGGGTAGTAAGGGGTTATTAAGATCATTCTCATCAACTTGAATAACCTGTTTAAAACCTCGAGAGGAGCCCTGACCTAACTGAGCCAAGCCTCGAAAAGGGGGCTTAACTAATCTATTCACAGAGGCGATACCTCGAGAGATTACTGAAACACTATTTGCAGGTTGTGTCGCTGATGTAATCAAAGCTTTAGCTGCTTTAAGATTCGGTTTTTCAGTTGAAACGCCGACTGTAGAGTTTATTGCTGCCACAGATTTAAAGGCTGAACCGAAAGCATTAGTGATTCCTGCCCCTGTACCGGCCCCTGCGGCATTAGCCTGATTAGCACTTAAGGCAGTCGTTGAACGACGAGCCAATTGCGAATTGGCATTAATACCAATTCCACCCGTAATAGGAACTTGATTGACCTGTAATCTAGAGCCCGCATCCCTGACATTTTGAAGACCCGTTGATAGCCCCTGGGCGACCTCCTGGGTTAAACGTTGTTGCTGAGCCAATTGAATTGTTTGTAGCGCCTGCTGTTCCTTTAAATTTAACTCCTGATCTAAATTAGCCTGTTCGATAGATCTCTTTTCACGCTCTAAATCGCTTTGTTGTTGTCTTGAAGAGGCCAACTCTTGAAGTTGTAATTGAAGCTGAGTCATCTCTTTTTTATTTTTCTCATCCGCAATCTTTTCAGTGGCCTGAGTATTAAACTTAGCTAAGCCCGTTTGCTGATCAATTGAATATTTCTGAAGAGTCGATTGCGTATTCGCATTGGTTATCGCTGTATTGGCATTGATCTGAGCAATTTTCTGGTCCGATTTAGATTGAATAGAGGCTGCAACCATCGGAGCCGCCGCTGCGATCATGGCCGCTAAACCAAATAGAATTTGACCTGCTCCACCGCCACCGCCTTCAGCACAAGGTTGGTTTCCGGGGGGATGTGTTGTTGTTGTAGTTGTTGGTGGTGGGATGCGGCCTGCTGCTGCTGCTCCTACTACTGCTCCTACTATTCCTGTTATTTCTGCCCCTGCCTCTGGAACTAGAGCCTCCCAGAGATAGGCAAAAATAGCTTTTCTCGGATAGGAGTTTAGAAATCCTGTTTTATGAGCTTTACCCTTTCGAATTTTTCTTTCTTTAGGGGCCCTTTCTTTCTTCTTCTCTTTATATTTAAAAAAGCTGTTATCCTCTTTGTCTTTCTCTTCTTCAGTAGAAGAGGCTGTAGTTCTTATGATATCTGCAGTTAAAGAGGACTCTGAATTTTGAATGGCTTTAGAAACCTCTTCCTTAAATTCATTACTATTTTGACTAAATGAATTCTCCGACCGCCCCTTTTCTTCAGATGAAGAGGCCGATGAATTTAATAGAGCTCTGTTTTTATTAACTCGGATAGTGTTATTCACTATAGCTTTCGAACTCTTCTCAACCTGGGCTTCACGACTACTTAAATCCACAATATCAGAGCCCCCACTTGCAAGATCTGACGATTTTGCACTGCCCTGCTGATTAGATGATGAATCAAGTAGATCTTTATCTCCACTCACTCCGATAGTCTTATTATCTGCAGCATAAGAGTCTTCGGCCTGTTTTAAAGCCCCTTGAGGAAATTGAGATCCGACAGAAGGGATATTCTGCCGCGAAGGATCCTTCATGAAATCTTCAACTTTAGAGCTCAGATCTTTTTGGACAAATCCCCCTAGAATCCCCTGAACAAATGGAAAATCATCATCATGTAGTTTATTACTTTGAAACTCTTTAGCTAAAGCCATAATCCCTAACGGCATCATGGAATAGGCGTGAGCAACCCTTTGACGATAAGCTTTATTATGGGGATTAAGAGTGGCCTGTTGCATTGCGATGTTTAAGTTTGAAATCGCAACCACCATCGCCATAAAACCACTATTGCCCTGTAATTGCCCCATAGAAACCGCAGTGGCAGGTGAAGGGGCACAGAAAGAGATCAGCATAAGAGATACCACAAAGGTTCTTAATCCTTGATTCTTACGCTTTCTTAAGTTGTGCATCACTAAATTCATCTAATTACAGATCCTATTCTTAGGGCTTAGCTCAAGCTAAGCAGATCACTATCTTAGGGTTTATCTAACCTCTGATAGTGCACAGTCGAAGCCAAGAATTGATCCCTCAAATGTCACCTAAGTTATCGATTTATCATTAGATTCTAAATGTTAGCTTTTTGATTATCTGGTTAACTTTTAGTCACTCCTCTCTTTAAAAACCTAACGTATTGAAATCTTAGGAGGGATTTTAAGTGAACTTTAGACAGTGGGGAAAAAGAGGGGGTTTCTTAAAAGAAAAATAGTATTTTCAAATATTTAAATCATAAATAGTTCAGAGAGAAATTAAGAACTATCCTATTAGAATACAGGGGATGATTCTGGTCTTGGACGGTTGCGCAAGGCTCTAAAGCTACCCTCGTGGGTACTTCCATTCACTGAACTTAACTCTTTCGTTTGATGACGAAGAGCATATTCGGAGTAAGGGTTAGATTTAACATCCATAAAGCGGCCGATATCTGACTTTATTCTTCGCTCTGAAGAAGAGCCCCCGGCAAGACTCGCTAGCCCACGAAAGGCTGTCGCTAAAGTACTAGCCCTAGGCCTTAAACTTAGAGGGGCGATCCAGTTTCCAGGAGTTACAGCTGCAGTAGAGGGGACTAAAGACAAGGCCGGACTACCAGCTATCACATTTTGAGTCGACAAACTCGAAACTCTTTTAAATCCATTTGAGAGCCCTTGAGCCATTAAGTTCGTATTAAATTGCACCTGATTAAGCTCTTGTTGAGCTCTAGCAGCTAAAAGTTCTAAATTTAGACGACGATTACGGAAGTAGTTATCCTGGGCCAGCCTTTCTCTTTCTAATTGATAAAACTGATTTCTATCCCAGGCCTGAAAGGCGGTGGTGAGATAGGTCTGGGCCAACTCTTTTTGGGTGTTAAGAGAGGCAATTCTCATCGTAGTAAGTGTATTGAACATCGATTGCCTCGTAGAGGCTCCGATAGCATAAGCTTGGGTAGAGGCCGATAAACCCGCTATATAGGTAGAAACTCCTGCATTAATATTGGCTATAGCCACGTCTCTAGAGGCCATAATGGAAGGAACAACCATGGTACTCGCAGCACCCGTTATCGCCGCTAAACCGAAGAGAGCCTCTCCTTCAGCGTGAGTTATGGGGGTATAAAGAGAGAGAGAGAGAGCCCCGATAATAAAAGCGGCCCTTAAATTTTTAACCCCCGTATACATAAAATATAGTCCCCTTGGAGTTAAATCAGTGCAGACTTTCGGCCAGAGGGTGAAGACAAAAAGAATAAACCCCTCTCAGGCTTAAAACTAAGATAGCTATTTTTTAAACAGTTGTGACAGGGTTGGGAGGTCAAGAATTATAAAAGTTAAGTAGCTGAATTCAAATATTTTCTAATGACCAATTTGCTGACATGGGATTTGATAAGGAGTCAGTCGATTGATTCTCTCTTTCTAGCTGATATCTGATTTCGGCATTGCGGCAAAACCGGCATATCGGGTTGCGATCAAGGCACCCGGGGCAATTGCGCAAGAGTTTGAGGACGCTGGCAGCAATTGCCCCTTTAACGGTCCTGGGATTTTCTTAGTTCGCATCAAGCGATAAAATTGAACGGCCAATTCGTAACATCCTCAAATAACGAAGGCCTGTGGCGCCTCCATAGCTGGATAAGACATTACGATTCGTGTCATTGGACTACTATCGGTCTTATTGTAAATTTTTCTCCCCGCTTTGAGTAAATAATTGTGATTTTCCATCTTCTTGAGCAAGTTCTTTTTCTCTTCAGTTATCTAGTATCTATCGATTCACCACACCGAAGCGGCAATATGTGATGCGCATGTAAATAAAGTTAAAATCCAAAACCTTATTTTCCGATAAGTAGTAGTGCTACAGCATCTCTCTATTGTGCTCCGTTTTACTCCTATATGGAGATTTTTCGTGCTGTTATGTGGTGGACTTCTTTCGTACTTTCTCATCGCTGGAATCTGCTATTTTAGCCTTTATATAATGCATAAGAAATTCTGGGCTCATCTCAGGCTTTCACGAAAGGCTTGGACGACTTTACAGATAAGGTCAGAAATAAGAGCTTCCAGTCTTTCATTAATTATTTTTGGAGTATTTATTACCACTACTTATATTGCCAGAGACTTACAGCTCACAAGAATATATTGGCATGTGTCTCAAAGGGGTTGGCTTTATTCTTTGATTAGTTTTATTGGATTGTTTCTTCTCCATGATAGCTATTTTTACTTTTTACACCGACTCTTGCATTCTGTTCCAATTCTTAGAAAAGTTCATCAAACTCACCACTACTCTTCCAATCCAAGCCCCTGGGCTGCCTTTAGTTTTCATCCTTTTGAGGCTATTCTTTCCGCTTTCTTTTTTCCTGTGATGGCTGTTGCTTTTCCAGTCCAAAGGTTTGTCTTTGTTTTTTTTATTTTTACTATGGTATTCACCACGGTTCTTTACCACTGTGGGTACGATTTACTTTCTGGGCTTTTTAGGTTCCGTGAAAGAAGTTGGCTCTGCTTCTTTTCTTGGGTTAATAGTACGAGGGTACACGCTCTGCACCATGAGTTCTCTAACAAGAACTTTGGATTATATTTTACCTTGTGGGATCGAATATTTGGAACTTATAAGCCTGTGAAAATGGCATATTCTCTTCGCTATCAGAATGAGGATGATATTAAAACCCAGGAGCTAAATAGAGAAATGGATGCTTTTGTATCCAGGACAGTTTAGCTGCTTCTTTTTGGAGATCTGAATTAATAAGAAATCCAAAGGAATTTAATTGCGAAGAGATGCTGGGTACCGTTTCTTCAGAAATGGCTTCAAAAATCCCTAAAGATTCTCGGACGGGGTAGATAACAAAAGGGGTTGAGAGGCCGGTATGCTTTTTTGCGGATTCAATAGCCTCCAGAATTCCTCCATTTTTATCGATGATTTTTAAGCCAATTGACTCTTCCCCCAACCACACTCTACCCTGAGCCGCTTTTTCGGCAATTCCCTTTGAAATCTTTCTTTGTTTTGCTACGAATTCGACAAAACTCTCATAATATTGGTTAAGTCGTCTTTGCATAATGACCCTTTCTTCAGGGATCCATGCTTTATGTTCTGAATCAATTCCAGGATAAGGGCCTAAGCCCGTTACCTCTTTGTGTAAATCAAGTTTTTGATAAAGTCTGCCTAAGTTGAATTTCCCTAAAAAAACTCCAATCGAACCTGTCAAAGTTAATTTGTTGGCAAAAATCATTTGGGCAGGTGCCGAAATAAAATAACCCCCACTTGCAGCGACATCCCCCATGGAAATGATGACCGGTTTTTTGGATTGAGCTTCGGAAACTAAATTTGCAATCTGTTCACTAGCTAGGACTTCCCCTCCGGGGCTTGAAACTCGAAGAACAATGGCTTTGGTTCGGGGATCATTAATCGCTTTTTTAAATAGGGGCTCTAAACTCTTGGGTGTAATTTGAGATTGCCCAGTTAAAGAGAAAAAACGGATTCTTTTTTCTAAAATGTTTCCTTCAGCGGTGATTACAGCAATGCGATTGGGGAGATTCAAACTTTTGCTAGCAAACGAAGTCGCAGCACCGATGGAAGATTTTTGAAATTCACTATTTTTAACTTTCGAGTAGCTTTCTACCTTATCAATGAGAGTTTCCTTTAGAGCATCTTGAGAACTGAAGACCGCATATTTTAGCCAGGTTTGCCATTGGGTTTTGGTGATTTTTCGAGTTCGTTGCAAAATTTGCAATAGAGCTTCTTCAATCTGTTTGAGCTCATGCTGAGTTGCTTCCCTGTTTTTTATTGAGCTTTCTTTGCGGGTAAAAGTTTCTGGAGCCGATTTATAATCCCCTCTGGCGATGAACTCACCTTCAACTCCGATCTTATCTAGGATTCCTTTGGCAAAGTAATGGGCAACTCTCGGTCCTAGAAGAGTAATATCACCACTGGGTTCTAAGTGAATTGTAGTGGCTGCAGAAGCTATTAAATATTCCTTGGTTTTTGCGGAAACTAAAAAGACATCAATTTGTTTGCCTTGATCTCTAGCCTTAAGAAGAGCTTCGGTAATCTCCTCCGCAGCTGCGAGTCCAAGTGAAAATTCATCAATTTGGATCGTGATTTTTTCAATGAGGGAGTTCTCACCTGCAGATTTTATGCTTTCAAGGACCTCTGTGAGTGAGGGTTTTGCCTTGGTTAAAAAGGTGCTTTCACGTCCCTCTTCAGACAAAGAATCATCTAAAGTTATTTTTAGCTCTTTAGGGGTGTTTAAAACCGATTGTGAGGGTTTGATTGAGGTTTGAAATCCTAAAGTGTAGTTTGCGGTATTTTCTTTAACAGAATCCTTAGGTGAAGGGTGAAGCACTGAAAACAGAGAGGTTTTTGCTAAGTCAAATTGAATTCCAGTTTGGAAGCGGTGGTCTTTTTGATATCCAGAGGAGAGAGTAAGTCCTTGAAACGGCTCTACAGCTAGGGTTGTTTGATAGGACAGGGTTTTTATAAAATCATTTGAAGGGGTCTCGATATCAGCCGTAATTGTAAGCCAATCTAAGGGTCGAAAAGCTGTTCCCAATGTGTAGACTGTCGGAGATTTAATTCCGTTGATAGTGGATTGATTAAGCTCAGATACTATTAATCCCATACTTAAAAAGGGAAGAGGACGGTACTGAACTCCTAGATCCCATGAAAAGTCTTTAGAAAGTGAAGGGGTATCTGAAGAGGTGGTGGAAAATTTAGTTCCCCAAAAAAGGTCTTGAGATAGGAGATAGCTTACGCCCAATTGATATCGTGAATAAGAATCTGTCCCCTGATAAAGTTTTTCATAGCCGAACCCAAAAAAGTTATAGCTATTACTTATTGAAAATTCACTTTGATGATTAAAAGTAGAACCATAAGTAAAAGAGGAAAGAAGGCCGGAACCATTCAACTCTTTTTCGAAAGCTAGGGCTGCAGGGTTGGTAAAAAGACTTCGTGAACCATAACTATGGGCGACTGAAGTGCCTACCTCAATGCCCCCGTTCCATGGAGCCGCCACTGCAGGGGAAAGAAACAATAGGCCCCATAGTTTAAGGAGCTTTTTTACAGATGCCATTTGTCCATTCCTCGATCTGTTTGTGGGTGTCATGATCCTTCTTGGAGAGTGTCCAGCCGGCATAATAGGCAAACCGTATTTTTCCTTCGCATAGGGATTTTAACTGAAAAGGGGTAAAAGGTTTCAGTGTAGCTAGAACCGTCTCTAGATTTTCTGTCTCTTGAGTGTGTAATTTTGTCTTATCATCGTAAGCTGGAAGCCCTATAATCACATCTTTATCCGGCGACTGTTTGATAAGTTCTATAGTAAAGAAGAGGGCGCCCTTAAAAACTTCGCTGTATTCCTTTGAGTTTTTAACTCCGGAATCATAAGTCATAATATCTAGACCGTCGACCCATTGCATACCTTTAACGCCATCCCGTAATGACCAAAACTTACCTGGAAGAGCTTTAAGCGATATCACAGGAACAGCCAGACGTAATTTGAACCTCTTGGGTAGGGTTTCTTTAACCCCTTTTAAAAAGGGTTCGAGCCAAGCTTGCGCACTCTTTAAGGGCTCTAGGTCGAGTTCAACGGATGAAAAGCAGGTATTGCTTAGGGTTTTAGCGAGTTGAGTTCCTAGGGCTTTTCCCGATTTTTGATTGAGCATCTCTCCTGGAGCGAGGCTGTGAGTAACCCAAGCGATAGAGTCTAAAGATTTAGAACAATGGGTCTTCAAATAGGCGTTAGTGGCAGTTTTGGATAGGGTAAGGTGCCCTTTTTTTGAAAAGACCCCCCACTTCATTATTACAAAGTTTGGAGAAAAGGACCCAGTTTTAGCCTGAGGAATCTCTTCAGTATTTTTATACCAGGCTCCCACTGCGAACAGTTTTAGGGTCAGAAATAAGCTAACACCTATCAAAATACGAAACATGATCTTATCTCCTTTAAAATAATGATCTTATTTATACTCTTGTCACGAAGAGTTGCGAAGAGTTTTAAGTCTTGATATGAACTTTAGTCTTATGGCTATGGATCCTTTAGAAAAAGATAGGCTTCGCAAGAAAATGGCTACCCAAATGGGTATTTTTTTAGGCGGGGCTAGCACGGTGAGTTGTGTCAGTAGTCACTATTATGGAGAGGCACAGTTTTGTGAACTCTGTGGACAAACTCATACTGAGGATATCTTTGTGGTTAAGAACCGTGCAGGTAAAAAGATGAGAGTCTCATCATCCTGCTTACGTGAAATGGTTCGTTTTCAAGTGACCGATGTAGAAGACTTCACAAAATGGTTAACCAAGCTATCTGAGCTTAAAGTTGATTTTGAGCGTCGAAAGGCTGAGGCTGAACTACAACGCCAAGAGGAAAGAAAAAGATTAGAGAAAAAAGTCATCGTCCGAAAGCGTTCCAACTAATACAATAAACCTATTGTGACCTCTAAAATTTCAAACATTGAAACAGTAGCTATTGGGGATGAGCTTCTTGTAGGAAAGATTTCCGATACCAACTCTCAGTTTGTTGCTAATCAACTTTTTAATTTGGGTTTAAGGCTCTCTCGTCAAACTGTTGTGGCCGATGATATTTCGGAGATAACTCACGCTTTAATAGAGAGTTCCCAACGAGCCAGGGTTGTCATTGTTTTTGGGGGGCTGGGTCCGACCTCGGACGATAAAACGGCAGAGTGTGTAGCTAAAATTTTAAATTGTAAAATTGTTGAGCATGAACCTAGCAAAGAAAAACTATTCAGCTTTTTAAAGAAACGGGGTAGGGAAGTTACCCCAGCTACACTTAAGCAAATTCTTTATCCTGAGGCGACCCAAGTTATTTCGAATTCAAAGGGACTCGCTCCCGGTTTTTTCTTTGAATTAGGTGAGAGCACTTTCTTTTTTCTTCCCGGTGTACCTATGGAGATGGAAGTAATGATTTCGGAGAGTGTTCTTCCTGAAATCAAGAAAATTTTTCAGGTTGCAAAATTGAAATCTCACACTTGGCGTTGTTTAGGAATTCATGAGTCCCAAGTTCAAGAGCTTATGAGTCCAGTTGAAAAAAAACTCCCTTCAGGTTGTTACTTAGGATATCGAACCTTTTTTCCTGAGAATCATCTTACTTTATATTGGAGCGAAAATAATGGGCTGTTCGGATTTCAAGAGGTTCAATCTCAGATAAGAGAGATTTTAAAGCCTTGGGCCTACACCGAAGGGGATAGGGAACTTGAACAGGTAGTGATTGATGAGTTGATGTTTCAGAAAAAGACGATCGCTCTTGCCGAGTCTTGCACTGGCGGGCTTACGGTGCAGCGGTTAACTCGAGTTTCAGGGGCTTCGAATGTGGTATGGGGTGGTTTCACTAGCTACCAAATTGATGCCAAAGAGAAGATGTTGGGAGTCAAGATCTCCAATCCTGAGGAGGGTGTTTCCCAGAGGTGTTCGACGGAGCTTTCAATTCAAGTGAAAAAACGAACAGGGTGTGATCTAACCGGAGCTGTTACGGGTTACATGGGCCCTTCGGCTTCAGAAAAAGATCCGGTAGGGACCGTCTATCTTTCAGTTTTAGGTAAAAGAGCTATCGAAAAAAAAATTATTATTCCAATTGGGGATAGGTTTCGTGCTCAATGGGGCGCTTCGAGTTATCTATTGCAGACGATTCTTGAATCTTTAAAAGAGAAATAAGAAGGGCATCTTATTTAGAACCGTACAGATGATGTTTTTTGATGTAATCATACAAAAGTGGGTCTAACTCATTATCCTGAGGACGAACATTCGAGAGAATTTTATTTCGGATTTCAGTTGAACTTAGTGGAGATAACCTATCTCCCTCAATAGGAATAGCGATCTCTTTTAAATGTTCTGGAATCGTTAAAGCTCCCCCGGCCTCTTTTCTTGGATTAACAAGATAAATTCGATTTGAATCCGATTTAATCTTTCCTTGTTCTACCAATTTCTCAAAAGAATCTTGCCCAATCACTTGGTACAGTTTTTTTGTTCCGTAAATCTGTCCTACTCTCTCAAAGAAGGGATCTCGACCAAATTGATCAATAAGAGAAGAGGAGTCTCCAGTATAAAGATTAATTCCATCCTCTTTTTTTATACGAAGTGCTGTCATAGCCACCCGATACTTAGAATCTGAGGCGTTTGGTTTTTCAATCGAAGTGAGATTAGGGGCTATCAATATTTCATCAAGTCCTGCACTTTTCATTGCAGCTCTCGCGACTCGTACGTGGCCTTCGTGGATGGGATCAAACGTGCCAAAGTAGACACCTACCTTAGGTTTGGTATCTCTCATGGTATTGCTCATAAGCTGACCAATGGTATTTCTAGAGCCCAGTTCGTAGTTTGTAAGTTTTCCTGATAAAGTAACTGTCCCAGGGCGAATATCTCCTCCCACCGGGACCACACGAAATTCTCGAAACCTATTTAGATCAATTCCTGCTGAGGGAAGATAGTGCCCCCAAGGCTCTCCCCAGGGTTGTGCGCCATTTACAAGAATGTCTATATTATCTAAATTGAGCTGCCCCAACTTTTCGAAACCTGCTAGACGATAGGCCAAGAATCTATGATGAGCATTCCATAAATCAACTTCCTTAATTTTTCCATCGTGATGGGTCACAATATTGATCAAAATTCTATCATGCTGAAAATTTCCGCCATTATTTTTGCTAATATATTCTGCTAAGCCCTTCACCTGTTCTGGTTTTCTTAAGAACCTGTGTCCAGGAGCGGCAACGACTCGATCTAATGGCAATTCAGAGATCGCTTTAAAGCGGTCCTCTTTGGACTGATTTTCAAAAACTTTTTTTTGCAAAGAGTGAAAAGAGGGAGGATTTGTAGGATGTAGATCGCTTAAATTCGAAATAACTTTGGTTTCATCTTTAGAGTTTTTTAAAACTTGCCCCAAAAGAAATGAGCAATCAATCGGAGCTGCACCAAAAACATGCAGTGAAGTTAAAAACAGAAAGAGGCTTAAAAGCCAAATAACCCGTTCCATGAATCCTTTCTCAGCGACCCCCAAAAGGATAAGATAGCAAGCCTAAAGCCAAATGTTAGTCAGTGGAATACGCAGGGGACTTTTTGGATCTTGAGCTTTTTAAGCTGGAAAATAACAATGTGGGGCTCGATGTAAACGAGTTGTTCAGTGAACGGAGTCTCTATCGTTTTTGTCGCTCTTTCTTTTATTTGTATGTCCCCGCCTAGTGGATATCTGATTTCGGCATTGCAGCAAAACCGGCATACTGGGTTGCGGTCAGGACGCCCGGCAATTGAGTAAGAGTTTGAAGACGCTGGCAGGAGTGGCTCGGCTACAACCTTCAGCCAAGTTCAGAGCCACACTTGAAAGGGTCTCTAACCTCCTGACCCCTGATATAAGTTACACAGAGCATTCAAGAGGCAGAATGGATTTTTATTTAGGTTACGGCGCCCCTATTTGTTTTCTTTTAGTACTACATTATTTCGCGTTCCTAACACAATTTTTAATACACAATCCTAGGTAAACGCGTGAAATCCTTCACCCCTATACCCTCCAGCGCCAGCGCATTTAGATAATTCGAATTCATCTCTTCCAAACCACTAATGCTCATCCCCAAATCCTTCAACACTCCATCGATTAATCCATAAATACACGCATGCACGGTTAAACTCTGACCCCGCAACCACGCATCCTGCACAATCGTGGTCTGGCACACATTAATCGCCTGCTCAATCGCATTAAGCTCACACAAACAATCCTCTTTTTGATTTTGATCTGCCAATAAGTCGATATGATGCCCGTGCCTTTCTCTGACGTCCTTCACATGGCGCAACCAATTATCAATTAACCCATATCGGTTGTCATTAAGCGCAGCTATCACCCCTCCGCATCCATAATGGCCACACATAATCACATGCTCCACCTTGAGAACCTCGATCGCATACTGCATAACCGAAAGGCAGTTTAAATCCGTGTGAATCACCACATTGGCAACATTGCGATGGACAAATAGTTCACCAGGCAATAATCCCACCACTTCATTGGCGGGAACCCGGCTATCTGCGCAACCAATCCACAAATACTTGGGTGCCTGCTGCTTTGAAAGCGTAGAAAAAAAATCTGGGCTTTTCTTCTTGATATCTTCAGACCATTTCCGATTATTTTCAAAAAGCTTTTCGATCGACCTCATTTGAATCTCCTTGCTGTTGAGTTTCAATTTTCTTTATATAACACTAATAGCTGCAAATAAAATAATCATTCAGAATTCCAAGATAGCAAGTTTAGTTAATTACTTCAAGTGCTTAGCACTAACTATTGTGACAGTGGGAATTCCCACTTGAGTATTTTCCCACTTTAGACGATAATTCTAATTCTATGAAGCCTACAGTAAGTTATTCATCCTCTACTAAGTTCTTAACGGTAAAGACCGTGCGGCCGGATGCCAAAGGGCGAATCACTCTTGGCAAACTAACAAAAGATTTCAGTGGTTACACGCTTAAGGAGTCATTGGACGGTGTCATTGTTTTAGAACCCCTGATTGAAGTTCCAGCAAAAGAATCTTGGCTTTTAAAAAACAAAGAAGCTCTCGCCAGTGTTGAACGCGGATTAAAGCAATCGAGAGAGGGAAAAACCAAATCTTTAGGTTCCTTTGCCAAACACCTCAAAAAAAAACGTTAAGTAGTTTTTATCCATGGCCTTCAAACTATTATTCACCGATGAAGCCGTATCACAGTTAAAAACGCTGAAGAGCAACAAAGGACTGCAAAAGCGTTTAAAGGCCGTTCACAAAGCCCTCGCATATTTAGAAAATAATCCGCGCCATCAAGGACTTAATACCCACAAATATTCTTCACTCCACGGCTCAAACCATGAAGAGGTTTTTGAAGCTTATGCGGAGAATGAAACTGCTGCCGCCTATCGGATCTTTTGGCACTATGGACCTGGCAAAAAGGTCCTAACAATTATCGCAATTACCCCGCATCCGTAGCTTATAACACTAACCAGTTACCCCCGCACCCGCTGGGCAGTTGCTTTTATAGCAAAACTTTGTTGCGCCTCCTACGAGTACCAAGAATACACGATTATTGGCACGTCTCGCTTTGCTACCTAAAATCAACTCCTTTATCTAATATGGGCTGGTACGGGATTAATTGGTTAGTGCTATATTCTAGAAATTCTTGGCTCAAACAATCGGAACACTTAATTTTAGGATTGTCACAAATCCCAAATGTACTTACCTACAGGTCCAATTTAGGTAAATAAGATCAGCGTGGACAAAAAGAGGCAAACTCAAACCAAAGGCTCTTAAAGTGAGCTGCAAATTCCTTTAAAGGTTCAAGCCCAGTTGGTTTTTTGAAATAGAAACTTGCACCATGCTCATAACAATCGCAGACGTCTTTCTCAATATCGCCATTGGAAAATGCACAGACAGGAATTCTTTTTAAATCTGGATCGGCCTTTAGCTCTGCTAAAACTGCCTTACCATCTTTTCCAGGCATTCTTAAATCAAGTAGAATCACCTTGGGACGTAAATCAGGATCAGATCGAAGGCTCTTAAGCGCTTCATCACCACTGCTTGCAATGACAACCTCAAGCCCTGGATCTACCATCTTAAAAACTACACGCATGAGCTGAAGCTGATCGATAGCATCATCAATTATCATAATATGAGATCTCATTTTTTAGTCCCCCCTTTTTTAGGGTAGGTAAAGAAGAAGGTACTCCCCTCCCCGGGAACCGAACTCACCCAGATACGTCCCCCAAAAAGTTCAACTATCTTCTTAGATAAGGCTAGCCCTATACCGCTTCCAGCTGAATACTCCTTTTCATTGTATAATCTCGTAAACATTTGAAAAATACTACTACAGTCATTAGGAGCAATTCCTATACCGTTATCTTTAACGAAAAATTCATAAAAATAGATTCGGTCCTTAAAACCAATTTCAATTTCAACTCTTCGGGACTTATCTTGATAGGTTAATGCGTTTTGAATAAGATTTTTAAAGACCGATTGAAGATAGCTGTAAATTCCATCCACTGTTGGTAACCTATCAAAACTTACCTTAGCCTGAGTTCTTTGAATCTCTTCCTCTAAACTACTTAAGACCGCTCGAACAACTTCATTTAAATCAATATGACTTAGGGGGGCTGATAAAACATTGATTCTAGCCATCTCCATAAGATCATCTATGAGATTTGTTGCCTTTTCAGCGTTGCTTTCGATAAATTCAATAGCCTGATCCAATTCCACTGTTCTAGGTTTAGGCACGAGATGACCCAACATTTGAATCCAATTGATAATCGCCTTAAGAGGCGAGCGCAAATCATGGGAGGCCACATAGGCAAACTGTTCTAATTCTGCATTGGATCTAGCTAGATCTACCATATGCTTTTTGATCTGCTCTTCGATCTTCTTGTGCTCCGTAATATCGCTGACAGAAACTAGGATCATAAGCCCCTCATGGGTTCGCATCGGAACGAGACTAATCTCCACAGGAAACTCGCCCCCATCTTTTCTAACAGCCCTAAGATCGCTTCTCTCTCCCATGGCTCGGGGCTCAGGTGCAGCGATAAAAGCACGACGATATTCAATATATCGTTCTTTAAAATCCTTCGGCACTAAAAGCTCAATCTTTTGTCCTAATAACTCTTCTCGGTTATAGCCAAAGCATCGCTCGCTCTGAATGTTAACTAAGAGGATCTGCCCCTCTTCGTTCACCATCAGTAGAGCGTAAGGCACCGACTCGACAACCACGCGAAATTGTTCCCTGCTCTCACCTAAATCCTTCTCCCTAGCTTCAAGCTCCGCCAATGTCTGACGCTGATTAAAAATAATCTCCTTTTGACTTGTATAGAGACGTGCATTTTCCAACGAGATAGAGATTTGAATCCCCAAGAGAGCCAGTATTTCCTGGCGCTGAGGGCTAAAAACATCCGAACTATAATTATTTTCCAGGTAAATGAGTCCCATCATTTTCCCCTGAAAGACAAGAGGCATACAAAAGACCGACTTAGGTTTTTGGGCAAGCACATAAGCATCATTGCCAAAGCGCCTATCTTGAGTAGCGTCACTTAAGATCACTTCGGTTTGTGTGCGAATTACAGAATTCATAATCGACAAAGGCAGTTGTGAATTCTCATCGCGTTCGGTCTCAATGAGATTATTCAATCCCGATTTCACCTCAATACCTTTTTCCACTAGGTAGGTTTCAGCTTTAATGAACCATTGACCGTTTTGCTCTAGAACAAGAAAACCATAATGAGCACCGGCACTCTCAATCACAATCTTTATCATAGTTTGAATCAACTTATCTAAATCAATCTCTTTAGAGATGGCTAGGGCCGCTTTATGAACGGTCAAAAGATCTAAATAGGCACTACTTAAAACCCCGCTTCTCTCAAATAACTTAAATGATTCTCTATGAAATTTCGGTGATAACTCTGGAAATTCCTCTTCAAGCATTTTAACTTTGCCCGTTACCCCCCACAAACGGTAGCGATAAATCGCCTCTTTGAGTTCAATATATGACTGTTCATTCGAACCCTTCGCCAAAAGAAAGCGCCCTTTAAGTTCGTGAGCAATGGCTTCAATATTAGGAAACTGACTGTTTCTAACCGCATCTATGCCTTTGTTATAGTAGTTTAGAACCTCCTCCTGAGGTGCATTTTCGACCCGCAGCTTTTCCGCCTGCAAGAGATAATACTTATGAAGAAAGTTCTCCGGACAATGATCGGCCCAGAGTTTTATCTGCTGATGATATCGTTGAAAGAGACTCCAATAACCTGTCTTTGCATCAAGATCTTTGGTATCACAATGGACGGCCGCTATGATCAAACAAGAAAAAAAACAGGTCTCTGGGACTTCAATTTGACCACTAATTGTGTTTATAACAACTTCAGCTTTGGGAATGACCTTTATTCCGGCAGCAAAACAACGGAACAGATAGAGACTTCGAATTTTCATGGCATAAAACCAAGCCTCAGCGATCGCAATTTGACTGAAGGTCTCAAGCTCTTTTTCCTCATTAAAATACTCGCAACTAAACGATTCTCGACTTACGGTCTTCCCCTGTAAGTTTAAGAGGGCGCAAAAGGGACCTGGGAAAAAAAATGTCTTCAAACCGACGGTCGTTTTATCACTCAAAAATTCAAGATATCTCCTTGCTTCAGCCTCAACCTCACGGCACGGCACACCGAAATAGATCAGTTTTGAAATAACCTCAGTCGCAGCATAGCCTACATAGGTCCAATCCCCCGCCTCTACACTATTCAGATATGCCTTACGTAAGTATTGGACGGAGTGCGATACCTGTTTTTTCCAATGGCTAATCGCAACCCCAAACATGAAGTAAACTTTTCCCCGTATTTCAGGGTTATCGAATCTCTCCGCCAACTTGAGAGCCAACTCCCCAAACTCATAGCCATATTCAAACTGTTGAGACTTTTCGATACAGAGGAATCCGTATTGCACGAATGCAAACGCGGTAAGTTCACTATTGCCATGCTGAAGGCACAGGTTAGTCATCTTCACGGCACTCCATTGAACAATAGTCTCCTTTGATACGAGATAGGCGCTCATCCACATGCCTACAAGCAACTTAAGAGTTGCAATGACCTCTTCTGATTCTACCTCTGGGGCATTAATAAGATCTGAAGGGGAGCGTAATCCAAGATTTATTGGAACTTTACTCAATTCGTTTTCAATAGCCGAAGTCCAATCCTCCTTATTTACAGGAACATTCACTCCTAATAACATCAAGGCTTGCATCTGTACGCCAATGGCCTTCTCGTACTCCCCTTGTAAATGGTAGTCGTTCATTTGCACTAAATGCACCTGGATTTTATCCATAATGCTTCTGGCATGTTCCATAATCACGGGGTAAAGCTCTAGAGCCTCATCAAACCTAGCGGTCACATAACAACTTTTCGCAAGATTCAAATAGACCTCAAATGCAAGTGGGTATTCTAAAATAAAGGCATCTTCTGATAGAAGCCCTTTAGCGATACTAAAGTATTCAAAAGAGGCTCGATGGGCAGAGGCCAACCAAGCTCTTATTCCGGCCTGGAGATTTAACTGCGCAACACGATTCTTTTCCACCTGTGACAGAATAAGAGCGAGTCCTTTATTAAGGTGCGCCACAATATCAAATATCCGCTTCTCAACCGATGCCTCTCCCTCACTGCTATTTAAAAGCATCCGGCCAATGTGAAGGTGGACTTTAGCCCTTTTCTGATCAGAAATAAGTAAATAGGCTGCCTGCTGAACACGATCGTGCTGAAACTTAAAACCAACACTCTGTACATCAACTTCACCGATTCCAATACGTCTGTAGTTTTCTCCCTGTGGAATAAGGATTCCCTGATAAATTGCTGGTATCAGCTGTTCTTGTATGATCTGAAAATTATGGTTCGGTTCAGAGATAACAGCTAAAGTATTTAAATCAAATTGATTTCCAATACAGGCCGCAAGCTTTAATATTTTTTTACAGGACTCCGGAAGTAGCATGATTTTACTCGCCATGAGTTCTACGACATTATCAGTGATCTTCTTTGCTTGAATTTGCTTAAGATCCCACACCCACCTGCGACGATTATGACTGAACTTCAAAAGCTCTTCCAGATAGAGCGTCTTAATGAATTCGGTAGTAAAGAATGCATTTCCTTCGGTTTTAGAATGGATCATGGTAGCAAGATCTCTAACCTCTGTTTCAGGTAAAAAAAGTGTATCGGAAATTAACCTTACAACGTTGTCGCAACTTAAATTTTTAAGATGAATCATCGAAGCCGCGTGCCCCTCCTTTTCGAGTTCATTTAACATTAACGACAAGGGATGGCTCGAATCGACTTCGTTGTCACGATAAGCACCCACGAGATGCAAGCCATGAATTCGTCGATTCTTTATGATTATTTTTAAGAGTGCTAGCGAAGCGTTGTCGATCCACTGTAGATCATCAAGAAATAAAACCAGGGGCTTTTCCGGTTGGCATATAGCTTCAATAAAATCCTGAAACAACTGATTGAATCGGTTTTGAGAGGCCTGAGGATCGACCTCAGTGACTGTGGATTGCGGTCCGATAATTTTTTCTAGCTCCCCAATAACTTCAATTAGGATCTGCCCACTTTTCCCCACTATGTTTATTATTTTCTCTCGCCACTCACTCAATACCTGGGTCGATTCACTTAGGTATTGAACACATAAACTATCTAGGGCTCTAGCCAAAGCTGAATAGGGAATATTTCGTTGGTACTGATCATATTTTCCGGTGACATATCGCCCTTTCGCGATAGCAAGAGGGCGATACAACTCCTGAACGAGAGAAGACTTTCCAACTCCTGAATACCCACTCACCAAGGTAAAGATAGATTCTCCAGCGCAAACCCTCTTAAATGCCTCAGTAAGAACAAGAACATTCTCTTCACGTTCATAAAGTTTTGTAGGTAGATGAAATCGAGAATAGAAATCATCTTTTGCTAACTCAAAAGGCTTAATCTCGCCACATAACTCCAATTGCCTTAAACATTCCATCAGATCGGCTTTGATACCTTGTGCACTCTGATAACGATCGTCAGCACTTTTTGAGAGACATTTAAGTGTGATTTCATCTAACACTGTAGGTATCAGAGGGTTAATCCTTTTAGGCGATATCGGATCTTTAGCAATGTGACTATGGATTAATTCCAGTGCATCATTGATTTCGAAGGGTTTTTTACCAGAGAAAAGTTCGTAGAGTGTAACGCCTAGAGAATAAAAATCCGAGCGGTAATCTATGGGCCGATTCATACGTCCAGTTTGTTCTGGTGACATATAGAACAGATTCCCCTCTAGAAAAGTGGGGGGAATCGGAAATGCAAGGCTGCGTTCGATTCGACTAGAAATTCCAAAATCAATAATTTTAACTTCATCGGTTTCAGGATTCCAAATAATATTCGAAGGGCTGATATCCTTGTGGATAACTGTTGCGGCATGGATCTCGGCTAAGCCTTGGCATATCTCAATGGAAATTTTGAGACTCTCAAGTAACGAGGGACGGTTTCGATCAAGCCAAAAACTTAGAGACTCGCCGCCAAATTCTTCAACTAATAAAACCAGTGTATTCTTATGTTTTTTAATTCCATAGATCTTGATGATCTTAGAGGAATTAAACAGCTGCGCAATCTCAAGTTCTTGGTGAAAACGAACCAACTCTTCTGGAGCCGGATAGCTCTCTTTAAGAATCTTAAGAATAACCTTGGGCTGCCCTTGTTGCGCCTTTGTCCTGTAGATAATTGAGTTCGCACTCTCATACAGCTTATCGGTAATTTCAAAGTTGCAAATCTTCACTGTAGGGTTCATCTCCCTCGGAGTCATACGCCACTTCAGAAGCACCATTAACTCTTCTTACAGTTTCTTTATTAGTAACTTTATTTCGACAAGTAAATTACTAAGTGGCGCTCTGTACCATAACATTCCTGATCGATTGGGAAGGTTTAAGAAATGAAATTTCGAACCTCTTTAGGATTGGCTAGCAAGTTTATCAATGAATTGAATAATCTTATGCTCCTATGCTCTAGCCACCACAGAATGATGCATAAGGGGCAGCGAAAGAATGGCTTAAGATAACAAATAGATCGCGCCATTCAAAACTTTGTTAAATGCCTATTTTTTCGATCAGTTGGAGAGAAGGGTTATAGTTTTTTTCCAAATCAAACCCGACAAAATCTAGTTAGAATTTACAGTTCCTAAAATCTCAGGTTTTAATTGCCCCCCAGGAGCTGTTTTGGGAACCGAAATAATCTCTGTTCGACTTACAGTTTCAAAATTCTGGGTAGCTCCACTTCCCATGACATAGGTTAATCTCATGGTGATAGTGCCATTAAGCGCATAATCATTAGTCATGCATAAGGAGGCCATCATAGGGACACCCGAATTAGGGGATGGATAAACCTCTCCTATATTTCCTTGAGTTCTCACACGCACCGAAATGGGAACCTGCGGCGCGGAACAAACAGCAGGATTACAATTATAATTCGCAGGAAGGCTACTAAGAGCTACAATTGGCACCCCACAGACAACCTCTATTGATTCATTAATTATCGTCCTTGCCAAAGAACTTAGATTAACTAAAGTCTTTGGGAATGTTAATAATAGCGGCGTAAAATTAAGGCTACCAGGATTAGAGGGATCAAATTTAGCAAAAGATTTTTTCCTGTTATTAAAAAAAGATTGAATCTCGGAACTGGCTTGGGTTTTTAATCTGTTCCTTGCCTGCCCTCTTTGAAAACCCGAGTAAAAACGCAATGTCGCACTAAGAACTATGCCAGCTATCACGCCCCCCGCGATAAGCTCTAAAAGTGAAAAGCCAGAATTTAGTTTTTTATTTTTGCTTTTATTACCCATTAAATCACCTTAAATCTTTAAGGGCATTTCCTGATTTCTCAAAAATATTAATTTCCTTATCCTTTTCGCCCCAAAAAATGGAATAAAAAATATCGGCCTGATAATTATTTACTCTTTGTAAGTCATCTACAAAACCGCCCCAATTTGGAGCTCCTACAATAAATTCCCTTTGACTCTGAGAAGTTTTCTTTAAACTTACTTTAATCAATGCAAATGCAGCATCAGAGCCAAAGAAGGTATTCTTAGCGCCACCATTATTTTTCATCGAGATACAAAAAACGAAGTCGGCAGGTGCTGTTCTAGAGGCTGGAACCTTAGGGACAAGGCTTGAAGTATTGCACCGCTCTCTAAAAGTTTTAGATTTTAAATTTTTATCTAGTTTTATGGCTTCGCTATTAGAAAAACTAATAAGGGTACCTGCCCCCGAAACATCCAAGCCACTTCCTCCCAATATTCCATTGATAAATTGACTTGCGGTAATAACTGCAGAACTTCCAGAGCCTTGAGTGGGTTCATAAAAGGAGGCCTTAGTTAAGGCCAGTAAAATTCCGTTTTCAACCTCACTTAATGAAGCCTTTTGCTCAACTCGAGATTTAAATTTGAGAGTCGAAAAATATCCATTGGTTAAAAGTACAATCGTCACCCCTAAAATTGTGACCGATATAATACCAATGAGAATTGCATTACCCTCCTCTCTTAAGAGTTTTATTCTGTTGTTATTTTTCAGAAACATGCTCTCTCCTTAAACTTGGGTAACTCTAAGATCAGATTTCCATTAGAAAAAACCGCAGGTAACGAGTCATTTGTTTTAAGCGCCTTTTTTACAAAATCGACCTCAGCATGATTTGGCTTACCTAACGCATTAGTTTCAATAATATGTTTTTTTAAATTATCAAATGCAGGATTACCATCACCTCGAGGAATTCGATTAAAGGTTGAAATGCCCCTTTCATCAATTAAAAAATATTGAAAAAAGATATTTCTAACCTCCTTTCCTGCATTGGGTTGTTTAGTGAGGTGTTCTGTGAAAATCTGATTTACATCTTTGATATTTTTATCACTACATGTGTTATCTGAAGAGTTGGCCGTACAGACAAAAAAACCATATTGAGAGGAGTCGGCTTTAACAGGAATTTTAAAAACCTTCTCAGCTTTCCCATCTTTAAAAATAGACTGCTGAATATCCCAACTAAAACTCTTTCCCTGCCCAGAGAGATCTTCCAGAGTTGCAAGCAATTTATGTGAAGGTTCTGCTTTTAAATCTTTAAGAATGGCATCTGCGTCCCCTGGATGACATACAGGTTTTATCGATAAGGTTACACTTAAAACGGCCTCTTCCCCTTCCATAGGAAGCGCCATTCTCTTTAAGCCGACCGTTTTCTCCATTTTATCTCTCTTAACTATGACCTGATATGAAATTGAAGAGGGGGGCAAAGGAGTTGTTTTTTTTGACTCAACAATCTCGAAAGCTTTGGGCTTTACAATATCTTTCGTTGCCTTAGGAGCCGTTAATGAGGGGGTATAAGAACTCCTCTTTTTAAAAACTATAAGAGCAATGAGAATCACTACTCCAACTACTGCAATCATTTTAAATTCTTTTGTCATGAGTTTTTTATTCTAATTGAGAACAGTAATGATTCACTTACAATACAGCACTCATCAGTTAATCTCAATCAAGCTTCTTAAATCTAATTAAGGAAGCCTCTTATTCTCGATTTTTAAATTTAGCTGAGTGGTTAAATCTCCAGTAGGGATACCATTAGCTAGAACCATATGACCATAAGTATCGTCGGTATCCAGCTCAAAATTCCATACATCATCTGGAGCTTTGTAGTTTAATTTTTTAACACTTAAGACCTTTTTAGCCTTTCCATCACCCACGAGAACTTCACCTGCTTTTAAAGCCACAGTCTGTACCCATCCCTGTTGAGTTAAGAAGGGATGGTCCTCAGTCACCACCACCTTTTGATTCTCATATTTTACTTCCCAAAGTGATTTTTTCTCAGGCCCCTTCACCACCTTTTTCACTCTAACCGGAGCCTTATAATGAGGATTAAGAACCCAATCATCCTCTTCGATCTCGGACGCCTTTTTATGGCTTCCATCGGCCATCATAATTTGGGTCGATGAGGCAAAGCAGCCCCCAACACGGAACTTAGTTCTTTTAGTGTTAAGAGTTCGGCAGGCGGGATCTCTTTTGACAGCATTTATGTCGGCCGCCATTTTTGCATTGTAACTAGCGCCTTCGGGGGCTGATAATCCCACTTCGACCCAAAAGTATTGCCTGTTGGCAGCAGTGTCAGTTTCGGCATTCCCTGGCAGTCCATGCCTCCCCCCAAAATCGAGATGAACGTCATTGTGGAGACCCGGGTGCGAATCTCTCCTTACCACCAGACAATAATGGCCGGGTGAACAGCGTTCATCATTATCCCTGACAAGGTAAGTGTACGTTCCATTATACTTATAATTAAAGTCATTCCCAAGCCCTTGAATGTCGGCAGGTCCGGAATAGAGCCAGGTCGTGTAGGGATGGCCATCACTAGTATGATTCTGTCTTGTATAACTTAAGAATCCTGTCGTGTAGATAAGATCATCAGTAGCGATATCTACTAGGTCCCCCTCTACGCTACTATAATCTGAGAATAAAGCTCGATCGTTAAAGAGTGTAGCCTGATAAGAGGAATTATTAAAAGGGCACACTCTGCCTAAAACCATACTGAACCTATAATCTCTTCCATTCAATCCTGTGACCACAGCGGTTAGTAGCTGTTGATTTGTAGTTCGATTCTGTGCTTTCAATGTAAACATTCTTTCGCTTCTATTTGTAAATTCAGGCTCTGCAAGGTAGGTCTCTTGAACTTTAATTGTTTCAGTAACAGTTTTCCATTGATATATAGGAATCCTAACTCTTCCAAGTGTCTGATAACCTTTAATAGTACGGACTCTTCTCGTAATTTCTTTTGATACCTCCCTTGTCTTTCGAATTCCCAACTTAAAATTACTATTATTTAAAACTCCTGAGCCGCTCTCAAGCCGAACTGCGGTGACTGGCCCTCCGAATGGGCTGTCACAATTGAGACTTAAATTAACCTCTTCATTAAGAAGTGGATTTACAGGATTTGCAGTCAGAATACATTGTGGGGGGAGTGAACTGTCTATTCTAAGAGATACATTACAGTCTTGAGTTATTCCATCGACCCCAGCTACTAAGGCTATAATATTCCAGAACTGTTCATTGGGATTATTAGGATTTAGGGTGACTCCATACTGCCCGAAGACGTCATCTATTTTAGAGCTAGCAATGGGAAAATCAAAGCTTCCTGTAGCTTTAAGATCTCTCATAGCGCCATACCCTTCCATGCTATAGCGATCAAAAGTATCTTGAGTAAAATTGGCCTCAGTCCCATCAGGTAAAATAAGTTTAGCGTTAGTGGTTACACTATCGGTTTGAATTTTAAACTGAACCGTCTGATTCCCTGAGTTCAGTGATATCGGCTGGGGTGACAGAACTGAAACCTGGCAAAGAGGGGTTGCAGGAGGGGAGACAGGAATGAGGGCTGTCGTATTCCCATGGCCATTATTGATCTCAACTAGAAATTTACCTAGCTTAGCTGGGTTACTGTGATCAGCTATCAGTTTTTTAAATGTAATGGGGACGGACTTAATTGCACTCCCTAAAGGAAATGGGGCTCCCGGACTAAAAAAATTCAGCTGTTCGCTAATCGATAGAAGACTTAAGTTTGGCACCCCCACAAAAGCACTGGGGGCAGTGGCAGCCTCATTAGTTTGAGAGAGGCTCTTGATTGCCCCCAAACCACTTCCATCCACGGTATAAAGCACCTCATTACAATCTTTAGCCCCTTTTACTTTTTTTGTAATCGGAGGAATGGGCTTACATTGGTTGCTATCATCTATCTGTCCTCGAACTAGATAGAGATCTATAAAGGTTTCCTCCGGCCCTACAGAGGGGAAGAGTGATATAATATTAGGGGCAACTGTGATGATATCAGGAGCCATCTCGCTTGGAAGCGGATAGTTTCGAGTAAACCAATCGGGTTTAATCTTGTCATTAATGGCCACTTTTCTCATTAGAAAACTTAAATTGTTCAAGTCTTGCTGAGCTGCTTGTAATTGGGCCTGAGAGGTCGTCAACTGATTTGAGAACTGCCCTACCTGGGTTAGAAAAAATTGCAAGCCCCCTAAAGCTATAAGCCCTAGGGCTACGACCCCCAGTAAGACATTGGTCTCTTTCCCTTAAAAGTGGGTGAGAGTGAGATTTCGATAGTTTAGGTAACCGCATTTTTGGAGGATTTTAAGTTTGAAATAATCCATGTCTTTGTAGCCGTAAGCCTGCCATTTGAGTCCTTTGATAGCCCTGTTAAT
>SXPJ01000042.1 GCA_005776395.1 Bdellovibrionales bacterium
CCAATTTTGGGAGAGGAAGAAAGAGGTCGTTGCTCCAAAGAGAGCCTAAGATAATTTTTGTATCTACCAAAATTTAATCAGACGAAGCAAAGGAGCACCACTAGATGATCACTTTTTTTCGATGAAACCAGTGAGGTTACCTAAACTATCGAAATCTCACTCTCACCCACTTTTAAGGGAAAGAGACCCAGCTCTTACTGAAAAAGGGGGAGCGAATTGTCCCCTAATGTGTCTAATATTTAGCCACTCTTTTTGTTTTTTTACAGCCCTCCAAAATCCAAACACTGTGCCCTATTTTGTCCTTTGAAATGATTGGCTTTTCTCCTGAAAAAAGAGGCACTCTCTTTGCTCGTTACTTTGATTAGAGAGAGGGGCTGGTTGTGAAAACGCAATCTCATAAAAAAGTTTCAATCTATTTAGTTCTAAGCCTACTAGGGCTCTATGGGCCCTTAGCCCATGCCGATCTTATGGATGCCGAAAAGGCCGAAGAACTGGCTAGAAAATCATTTGCTGAAAAATATTTAGAGTTCACTGGGGATAAAAATGTCATGGGCAAGGCCACATCAGTGGATGGCAAAGTACAACTCTCTGGAGCTAAAACCCGTTTTAATAGTGATGATGGAGTCTCTTATAAGAGCGATCTCACCTATCACGATTTTGCTTTCACAACTCCCGATGAGGCTAACAGCTCTCAGAACAAGGGTAATCAAGATCCCCAAGCTAAAAAATCAGAACGCGACCTTCAACCTTTCGTCTCTGGCCACGGAGGAATTTCAGAGGGCGGAGGTTCTTCTATTTTAGAAAGAACCATGTATCAAGAGTTTGATAAGTTTAAAAAGCAAGAGAAGCAAGAGGGAGAAAATGACTCCAAAAGAAAAGAGGAAGAAGAAAAAGGAATCAAGTACCGTGGGGTTTATAAAATAACAACTAAAGAAATTTTTGAAAATCCTAAAAAGAAAGAGGCCAGTGCAGCTACAGGGCCACAAGGAAACAATGCCTCCAATCCTCAAGATTCGTCTAAAAAGGATAAAGAAAAGGACAAGGTCGAAAGACTTGAACTTCGAGAGGAGACTAAAAAGACCGTAGAAAAGATTGGAGAGGAATCTTCAGAAACAGTAATTCAAGCAGCTAAAGATAAAGAGAGTAAGGATGATTCCAACGCCCTCCCCCAGGAATTGCTTCTCTACGATGCCGCTGCTAAAGCCACTACCTCAATGTGGAATGCAGCAATGGCTAATTTGTATCAACGCAGGGTTTTTAAAGGGCTAAGCGGTGATTCAAGTTTCTTTGACCCTCCAAAGCTTTCTGAAGAGCAACCTGATTGTGCTAGCTGGGAAAAAACTCAACAAGAAAAGCTCGCTAAAGTTAATCCGCAAGAAAGACAAGAGAGACAAAAAGAGTTTGATCTCATGAAAAAGGGTTGCGAACAGATGTCTAAAATGTCTTTTAAAGCAGTCAATCCAGGTTACGAAGTTGATCCTAACAATTCCAAGGTTGAGATCCTTAAAGAGCGAGGCCCTGAAAAAGAGGACCCCTTTGCAAGAGATACTCGAATTCAGCTGGAACTCATCTCCTCTGTAGGAAAGAAAACTTCTGATCTCCAATCCAACTGGAAATATGAGGAGAAGGATGAGAAGGTTCAGCTTAAAGATAGTCTAAACAATGAAAGCATTGAGCAAACAATGGGTGAGCAGTTAGAGAGCTATAACAATCAACTCAAAGAGGCCAAAAAAGCTTACGATGAAATTAAATCAGAGGCTCCCGATATTTTAAAATCCGAAGTAGATCCAGAACAGTTTCGAATTGACCCCGAAACTCGAAGCTTAATGGAAATTAATCAACGTCCACAACTAGGTTTTGCCGATGTCGGCGTAGACACTTCAAAACTCTCCACCCCCAATCCAGCTCAAAACTACGAAGAGCTCATTAAGAACCAAAAGTAAATTCAGCAGTTCTCGGTGAATAATTTTTGAGGCTAATTGAGGAGCGCTAGAAAAATCTTTTCGCAAAGTCTCAGTGTGCCATTGGGGTAATTTTATGGTGGCTCATTCAAGAATTTGGATCTGAAAGTGGGGCGTACAGCGACTTTCCTTGGAGCTGATAGCCCTACTTTCAGATCCAAATTCTTGAATGACTCCGCTTTTTACTGTGCACTGTGGCTCACCGAGAACTGCTGAAGTAAGTTTCTCAAAGTAGTCAATCTACAAAAGCTCGTGTATAACTAAAAAAATGAATGCTTCTCAAGTATCTGAAGTCGAGCTATTAAAAGCCTTCTTTGACTCCCCCTTAAGCCAAAAGGGCACTCACCCCCTAAAGAACGGGATCGAAATCGGGTTAAATATTACCGATTCCGCCCCTTTAACTCTAACCAAATCTAAAGGAACTATTTTAATTCTAGAAGGAAGTCCGAAATCTCCCGATATGACCTTCTGGATAGGGAAAAAAGGGGTTCGACAACTGGTTGAGGTCGAAACTAATGACATTGGTGAAGTTGGCATTGCTATCATTAAACTCATGCTTGCAGAAGATCCCGAAGTTCGACTTAAAAGCAAAGTTCACATTGGAACCCTACAACTTTTAACCCATGGTTATTTAAGCATAGTGCCTCTAGGGGGCAGTACAGTTATGAAATTTTTAGCCTCCAAAGGATTCTCCAATATAGGAAAAATTAAGGACGCTATTTCTCACTTAAGAGGATAAACCCAAATGACACTTCACCCATTTTTAACCCCTCAGCAAATTGATTCTTTAAATTCAAAACTCGCCGAATCAATCTCTAGAGATTATGAAAAAATTCTACAACCTAAAGAGTCCATTTTAGTCATCATTACATTAAAAGGAGCCCTGCTCTTTGCTTCGGATCTTATTAGAAAAATTACCGTTCCGATTCATGTCGATTTCGTAAGACTTGCAAGCTACGGATCTGGAACTAAATCGAGCGGTGAAGTACGATTTTTAAAAGATATTGAGAGTTCTCCTGAAGGAAAACATATCTTAGTACTCGATGAAATTATCGATTCTGGTAGAACTTGGGATTTCTTACAAAAGCGCTTAGGCGCTGCTCATCCCAAAAGCCTTAAGGTTTGCACTCTTTTATCCAAACCCAGTCGTCGAGAAATTAATGTCAATATCGATTACTTAGGTCAAGAGGTGGAAGATAAATTTCTTGTGGGCTATGGACTAGATTTCAATGAGGATTATAGAAATCTAAAAGAGATTTTTTATGTGGAATAAATAAATTATCCCTTTGAAAGTTACTTCACTTTTGGAGCTGCTTTTTTAACTACCAAAGTGGCCTGAACATGTTTGGGATGAAACTGGCAACCAATGGGATAATCCCCCTCTTTTAAGCTTTTAGGAATTGTTACTTCCACTATTTTCGGTTCATGCCGATTAACCTGTTCAGATACTTTTAAAACAGGAATGAAGAATCCATGAAAATCAAAACCACCTTCAAGATCATGTTTAACAATAAATTTGATCTTTTCCCCGGGAGCCACCTCTACTTTTTCAGGGGTCCAGTGAACAGCTTCGTTAATTTTTTGGGTTTGAAGCGTAATCTCTTTACGTGCTGAGGCTGCGAATAAAGCTGTCGTAAAAAAAAGAAGGCCTAAAGTTGCTTGAGTTAAATTTTTCATACTCTATTTATATCACGGACAAATTGATTATCAAATAGACTCAAAAAAAGCCCAGCAGTTCTCGGTGAGCCACAGTGCATAGTAAAAAGCGGAGTCATTCAAGGATTTGGATATGAAAGTGAGGCTACCAGCTCCAAGGAAAGTCGCTGTACGCCCCACTTTCATATCCAAATTCTTGAATGAATCATCATAAAATTACTTCAATGGCACACCGAGATTTTGCGAAAATATTTTTCTAGTGCTCCTCAATTAGCCTCAAAATTTATTCATCGAGAACGGCTGAAAAAAGCCCCACTTCTCTAGAGAGAAGAGGGGCTTCAAATTGCTAACTTAACTCAAATCAAACTATTACTGACGTTTGATATTAATAATTTCATCTAACATTTCGTTGGCGGTTGTGACGCTCTTAGCTGAAGCTTGAAAGCCCCGCTGAGCTTTAATCATGTCCACGAACTCTTTAGCTAAGTCGACATTCGACTGCTCCAAGCTCTTTGTCATGATTACGCCACGACCGTTAGTATTGGGTTTTCCGATGAGAGGCTGTCCGGATTGAATGCTCTCACGGAATTGATTCTCTCCAAGCTTAATGAGTCGCTCAGTGGATTCAAATCGAGCCACAGCCAATTGACCTAGGACTCGAGATTGACCGTTAGTATAGATCCCTGTGACCACACCATCAGCATCAATACCTGTATCGCTTAGAACCCCTGCTGCCCAACCGTCTTGAATATTTCTGAAGGTCGAGTTTTTAGACCCATATTGTGTAGTTCCTTTTTCACCAGTTCCTTGCTCATCAATCGTATCACCGAAATCAAAAAAGAGCTGTTGATCTGGAACGGCTCCATTGGAGAAGTTGGCATTAATGACGGTTTGAGAGTTGGTTTGGAGTCGACCTAATTGATCAAACACCAAACTTCCAGTGCAAATTTCGGTGGGGGATCCAGGAATTCCACCCGCGATATTGGCTCCATCGGTCATCCCATGCCATTCCCAAGTATTGTCAGCTGTTTTATTGAAATACATAGTCAGAGACTGAGCATTACCTACGGAATCAAAAATCTGAATCCCCGTAGTAAATTGAGCTGTCTCTTCAGGACGATTTAAATCAAGCGGAAGAGAGACAGGACTTCTTGCATCCAAATTCACATGGAGCTGAACTTGATTTGTCGCTTTAGCGGCAATAGTATTGTAGGGAATGCGAATATCGGTCAACTTACCTGTGATTTTACCTTCAGGTGTTGACTCATAAGCTTGAACTCTCATTCCATTTAAGTTGGTAAGCCACCCATCTTTATCAAAACGGAAACTTCCGTCTCGAGTATAGGTTTGACCTAAGGAATCACTTTTAGCGACAAAAAAACCATTACCACTAATCGCTAAATCGGTTCCTCGCTCCGTTCGAGTGATAGCGCCTTGAGTAAGAATATTGGTGACACCTGCTAGAGAGGCTCCACGACCAACTTGAAGTCCTCCGGCTCCACCCATACTCAGATCTTGCGCGAGAATATTTTGAAACTCTGTTCTCGCACTTTTAAAACCCGTGGTATTTGCGTTAACAATGTTATCAGAAATGACTGCTAGCGCCTGTCCGTTTGTCTCAAGACCGGAAATAGCAGTTGTCATTGAAGATACTACACCCATGTTGCCTCCTTTGAGCCTTTACAAAGAAAGACCCAAGAAAACCAAAGCATCCTATTGAGAGAAAATGAGAAAACACTTTTCTTTCAACACGGGCCAGCTTTGGGAATTTAACCAAAGAAAACGGGGCTACCGTTTTCCATACTTTTAAAATAGAACTAAAGAATCACACTAAAACTGCACTATCGATATTCGTAAAAATCTTTTCCTTCATTTGGCTTCTTTCCATAGCCGTAACGACGGTTCGCGACTTCACATTAGCAATCACGGCTAAGTCATCTGCCAAAATTAAAGCTTCTCGACTTCCTTTAGATTCAGCCTGATCAATTCCTTTGGAGATTCTTTTTTCTAAGTGAGTATCCCAAGGAATTTCTCTTGATTTAATTCGAGTTTCTGCATGCTGTGATAGGCTGAAAGTTTTACTCTCTTGTCGAAGTAATTGTTCAAACTCAGAGGCCTCTCCGGGCTTTTTAATATTCCGATTTTTACTGTCTGAATCCTGGGAGGGCCTAATGCTATCCACTCCATCCGGCCTGATAGATATCGGATTTAAACTCCTATAGAGTTCTGAAATATTCATCGCATACCTTCCATTCCCCCCACTCCTGGCATACCTCCCCAAACACCTCTATCTAACTGAGCTACAGAGGGAACCTCCTCATCATCGCTCTGGTTTTCTTGAGTCTCGCTAGAGGGTTTTGTTGGAGTAGTATTAACCGCTAATGGATTCGTTGGAGCCGAACCTACAGTGGAAGAGGTGGTATTGTTAGGTTGAATCTTTTTTTCCGGAACTTTATCTGAATCGGCAGATACCTGGCTTACTCGACGCAATTCCAGCCGAGTTTTTCCAGAGCCTGTTTCTACGATTAGAACAGGATTTTTACCTTCCATCTCAACTCCCGTCACACGTCCAGAGAGCTCAGTGCCCAATTCCTGAGCTTGTCCAGACTTGTCCACACCTTGCACTCTGAACGTGTATTTTCCTGACGGAAGGGTTTTTCCCTCTTGATCTTTTCCATCCCACTTAATTTCAGTTCCTTCAGCTTTAGCTAAATCGATCTCTCGAACCACTTTACCGCCTTCAGTATAGATGGCAGCTTTAAACGGCTGGACCCCCTCTTTGGAGCTGTACTTCATACTAATCTCTTGGCCTTCAACGAGATCAATATTATTTCCAATCGCTTGCACTTTTTTACCAATCATACTTAGAGCTGATAATTTAGATCCCTCTCCCAATCCGGTATGCAATCCCTCGATCCCTTTTTGGATATTCGTTAATTGCTCTAACGAACCAAATTGAGCCAATTGAGCTGCGAACTCTTGATGTTCCATAGGCTTCAAAGGATCTTGGTTTTGCAATTGGGTCATGAGCAACTTCATAAAATCTTCTTTGCCCATGGCATTTTTTGATTTAGGCAGATCCTTTGCAGGATCTGCCATTAAATGAGAAGGAATAGCTGCTGAAAGAGCATCCATTGGATTCTCCTATTAGGTTTTCTAATCACTTAATTTTTGTGACTAGATTCGAATATCGACTCGCCCCTCTCCAACTGGCATCGAACGAGAAACTGAGGAGTTAACTCCCATTCTCGATGATGCTCCGATTGGTTTTAGACTTGCCGACTCTGATGACTCTCGCCACGGAGACTCAGAGGAATTATCTCGAGTAAAACCGCGAGACTGTTGAAAAGCAGTATCTTGTCCGACCCAGTTTGAAGCAAAGTCGTTTTGAATCTGCTTATCGAGATCGCGGTCCACTTGAACTTCCATCTTAGTGAGATTTAAGTCTTGAGCTTCCATAGAAGCTTTCAGGTCACTTAAGGAACTCTCAATGGCTGATTTGGCAAAGTCATTATCTGACTTCATCGAAATCTCCACGTTCTTTCCTCGAGTTGCGACATGAATCTCAACTTGTCCGAGATCAGGCGGATTCAGAGCTATTGTCATTTTACCGTTACCGTGATGAACCATTCCTTGAACCTTTTCGAAAAGCTCAGGAAGGGTAGCTCGAATCACTTGGCCTCTGGACTCGACGGCCCCTGTATCTGAAGGTTTAGCTTGAGTCTTACTCTCAACACCTAATGCAAAAGTATTCATTAGATCTTGTGAGGAGTAATATCCCTTGCCTCTCCCTTCAGTTTTTAGATTATCCTTATTGGAAAGTTCGTTGTGCTTTAAGGCTTCAGAAAGAGAAACCTCCGATCTTCCCTCTGTGTGCTGAGATGCTGGGCTTACTGTGTTTTTATAAACAGATTTTGAGAAATCTGCTTTTGAGTGAGCCCCTTGATGAGAGAGATACTGTTGGAGAGCGTTGTCTTTCTGTGCTTTGGAATTTGCTAACTCTGTATTAATGGTATCAGATTTTTCTGACTGTTGCTTCAACATTTGCAACGAGCTCAGACCCTGACCCTCTAATGCAAAGAGCCCATTCCTTAAATCGGCGTTCTGAGCCAAAGCATCTTTAGAACCTTTTTTATCGTCAATTCCGATCAAATTCTCAGTCCCATTTTTTATAGCAATAGGATTTGCAATGGGATTTTGAGTTTGAGGGAAGAGACCACTTAGGGCAATAGGATCCAACTGAGACTGGTTTTTCTTATCAAAAAGAGAAAGCAGAGCATCATCTTGCCCAGCTTTTTTCTTGCCACTTGTCACGTTAAGTGAAAGTGGAACTTCGTTTCCTGTAGTTAACCAGTCTTGGGATTGCCCCTGAAGGCCCAGAAGATAGTTCATAAAATCGAACATCCCTGTCTCAGGCGCCCCTGCGTTTCCAGCGATTCCTCGCTGAAGCGCAGATAGACTTGAACTGTTTACAGCAGAAGTGGATAACACGTCATCATTCACCTCCTCTCAATTGTAAGTTCTCAGACTACTTTAAACCTCCTGATGTCTGAGAATTATTGACCTTTTCTTGGGAACTTAATTCTCGTGCAGAAAATGTTTTCTCGGTTATAAGTTTGGCCCTCTCGGGGATCATCTTACTCATAATTTCCGCCGCTTTATCCTGTTTCATGCTGGCGATAATCTTATTTGAAAGATCCACATCCATTGTCTCTAGGATCTTAGCAGCCTTTTTAGATTCCATCTTTTCGTACAGTCCTCTAAACAACTCAGCCCGAGCATCCTTCCAAGTTGTGAGCTCCTTTTTTAGCCCGATTACATCCGAATCCTTCTTAGCTAATTGGGATTTCCAATCACTCTCACTTTTTACCAACTTATCTTTCCATTCAGCCTCTTTTTCCTTAAGCTTATGTTCAAATGAGCCTTCGGATTTAGAAAGATTTTGTTTATTCTCTTTGTTGAGATTAGTAAGTTTGTCTTTTAAATCCACAATGACCTTCTCATAATACTCCGACTGTTTTTTTAAGAACTCTTCCTTATCCAGAAGTTGTCTTTCTCTGACTGTTAAAGCGTCATCACTTAAAGACGAATTTAGAACTGGAGAAGTTGGAGGAGAGGGGGGAGTTGAAGGCTCTGGAGGAGTCGAGGAGGCTGAAGCAACCCTTAGAGCAGGATCTACAGAAGCCTCTTTTTTTTCTATAATCTCTTGAGTGTTTTCACTCTCTTTATTCTCCTGGCTCTCTTTGCTCTCTTTATTTTCTTTAGGCTGTGGCGAAGTTTTAGTTTCTTCAGCCGCCTCTAGTTTTCCAAAGGACATAAGCCCCAATTCGAAACTCATCCAAAGAGTCACAGCCATGGTGAATACTAGAAATAAACCGCTAAGTTTGAGATAGTGCTTCACGTTTATCTACCTTTCAGTAGCTGATAATTTTGATCTAGCCGTTTCTGGAATTTTCTCTGCTCATCTAATTTAAAATCTGAGAGTCTTTTTTCCTTGAGTGACTCAAGACCTTTTCGTCGCATCGAGACAACTCCTAACTCATATCTTTTATTCTCAAGACTCTCTTTTTCTTTCCTAATTACTCGCTCAACTTTCAGTGTTTCTTGAGTGTCTTGCTCAATTTTTTGACTTAAAAAAGTTAACCACTCGGTGCCATACTGAAGTCTTTCCTTTTGTTTATCTAAAAGTTCATTTATATTTCGACGCAAATTATCTTTTTTAAACTCTAAAGCATTAACTTTTTGAGCTATGACAGAGATCTCTAATTTTTTCATCGTCTCTTTAATGCGAACAAAGCTCAACATTTTCTCAAGACGAAAACGAAATTTCATAATCGATTTTTCCTGCTCTTTTTTCTAATTCAATTACTAGATACAGCTTAGGAGTTTTTCTCGACAGTTCGGCATATCCGACTTAATGTCTCGACTTTGCTTTAAAAATTCTAAAATCCCAGGTTGTTTTTCAATACAGTTATCAATCTTAGGATCACTGCCACGAATATACATTCCATAGTTAATAGAATCCTCGTTTTCGATATATCGAGCCATAGTCTCTTTTAATAAACGTGCAGCATTCACATGCTCGGCATCTACCACCTGATCCATCACCCTACTAACACTAGTTAAAATATCAACCGCAGGATAATGGCCTCGATTAGCAATTTTTCTAGAAAGAACAATATGTCCATCAAGAATAGCTCTAGCGTTGTCTGCGACTGGATCCTCTAAATCATCCCCTTCAACTAATACGGTATATAATCCAGTAATCGAACCCTCTTTCCCCCAGTTACCCGCTCGTTCCACAAGGCGATTTAACGAATTAAAAACAGAGGGGGTGTAACCTTTTGTTGTAGGCGGTTCTCCCGCTGCCATACCAATTTCCCTTTGAGCCATCGCAAATCGGGTCAACGAATCCATTAACAACAGAACATTTAATCCCTGTTTTCGGTAATACTCCGAAAGAGCAGCCGCAACAAAGGCACCTCTAACTCTTCGAACAGGTGATTTGTCGGCTGTTTCCACTACCACTACACTTTTTTTCATTCCTTCAGAGCCCAATTCTCGTTCTATAAATTCTCTTACCTCTCTACCACGTTCCCCAATCAATCCAATCACCACCACATCAGCTTCTGTAAATCTTGCCATCATACCCAGTAGAACACTTTTTCCAACACCGCTACCTGAGAAAATTCCTGTTCTCTGTCCCTTACCCGTTGTTAAACAGGCGTTAATGGCAGTCACTCCTAAGTCTAAGGGTTCAGTAATAAGTTCCCGAGCTAATGGATTTAGAGTTTCTCCATATAGAGGAACTCTTTCTGATAACTTTAAATTTAGTTCAGCCTTATAAGGTCGGCACATCGAATCAACCACTTGACCTAAGAGATCCTTGCCTACTGCAATCGTAGCCATCTCTTCGCCAATCTCTACTTGATCTCCAAGTTGAACAGACCCTAAATCTTCAAGTGGCATAGCCACATGTCCCTCAAGATCAAGGCCCACAATCTCAATGGGAACTTGTCCAGTAGAAGTATTCACTAAGCAAAGTGTTCCAACTCTTACATTAGGTATCATGACTCGAATAGAATCTTTCCGAACTCGGATCACCCTTCCATAATACTTAAAGAAGGTAGCCTCTTGAATTTTGTTGTGCGCCTTATTAAGCACGTTCTAATTTCTCCACATCATTTAACCCGGCCAAGAGATCCTCTAGTTTCTTCATCTCCTGTTGCGAAGAGAAAAAGAGCCCCCCCGATTTCGCTTCAACTCTAAATTCGCCATTATTAAGATTTTTATCTTTCATTAAATCAAACTCAGTGGCTAAAGGTGATATTCCCATCTTTTCCATGCGTTCAAACTGGCTCTCAGGAATAAATAGTTTGAGTTTTTCGATAGCAGAAAAATTAGTCACTTGAGTTTGAAGCCAATTCTGAATGCCCACCTCAACTTGACCGGCATTTTTTATGAGAAACTTTTTCATTAATATTGAAAGCGCATCGATCCAAACTCTCTGATGCTGATCTAACAACTTCTGTTTCTCCTGAATTACATTTTGAATACATTGCTGAAGATCTTTTTTTAACTCCTCTGCATCTCTCAAAAACTCAGTTCTATCGGCATTGGATTTTGTTTTGCTTTCTAAAAGACCAGCTTCGTAACCCTCTTTTTCTTTTTCAGCTGTTTTACTAGTGATAACCAACTCGGCTTCGGCTAATCTTTTTGCAATCGCTTCACTCGACTGTTTTTCAATTCTCTGCTCCACTTCTCGATCTATAACTTTTCTAATTTCAGCAGCAAAGCTCTCATCCGATTGAAGGGTAGACCACAAATGAGATGGCAAAATAAAAAAATTAGCTTTTTTCTCCTGCTCTTTAGTAAAAACCAGACGCTTCTCAAAGGAATTAGACTCTTTAGAAGAATGAGTTGGAAACAGAAACGGATCCTCCCCTTCAGCCTTAATTGAGGCCGTAACTAAGGGCTTCGATTTTATCTCCCCCAAACTAAACTGGGTCGGAGTAAATTCGTCTTCTAGATTAAATAAGTTCTGAATCTTCGCCACCACCGATAACCAACTTCCCTTCTTTTTCTAACCGTTGAATAACTGCGACAATATCCTTCTGTGCTCTTTCTACTTCGGAAACTTTTTGAGGGCTCATAGCCTCCAAATCGTCTTTCAACATAGCAGCGGCACGTTCTGACATAGAGCTCATTATTTTCTCTTTCAGCTCATCTGTCGCGCTCTTCAGAGCCAACGTAAGCTTACTATTATCGATCTCTCTAAGAATGGTTTGAATTACTCTAATTTCCATTTTAACGATATCGGCAAACGAGAAGATGTACTGTTTAATTTCTTGAGAGAGTGCCGGATCATTAACCTCTAAGCGAGTCATTAGAGCATTCATCGTTTTCTTATCAAGACTATTTAAAAGTTCAGCCACTGCAGCCACCCCACCAAACTGACTTCCACCGGTCTGTCCCTTACTTTTAAGCTCATGCTTTAGCATCTCATCCAGCTCCTGAACCTTCTCTGGCTCTACATAAACAAGATTTGCCATGCGAATCACAACTTCGGAGCGAATGCTTTCTGGAATATTTTTAAGAGCCTTAATCTGTTTGTCAGTTTCCATGTGTACTAGAACAAGAGCAATGGTTTGAGGGTGTTCATTTTTGAGGAACTCTGCTAACACCTTGGTATCAACCTGTTCAAGAACTGTCAGCCCTTTTCGATTTAAGAGATTAACATTTTTCATGCTTCCAAAAATCTGCTGGGCTCTTTTTTCTCCAAGTCCCTTCATAATAATTTCAGGATCGGTAAGATTATCCTCGAAAATAATTACATCTTTTTCGCTTAACTTTTCCAGAAACTCTCTTAGAACTTCATTAATTAAAGTTACAGGGGCTTTTTTCATGCTTCCCATAATCTTGAGAACATTTCTAAGCTCTGAGTCTTTCATCTCTTTCATAAACTCAAGAGCAGTCTCTTTGCCCAATACATTCATTAAAATTGCAAGTTTCTCAATTCCCGTGGGTTTTTGATTTTTCATGTTCATTTCTTAGCCCTCTGCAACTCGAGTTTCCATTTCATCCAGCCATTCCTGAACAACTCTGAAACCCTTTTTGGGGCTATTTTGTAGTTTCTCAAGAATTTTCATTCTTAAGTCCTCTTCAATGGCTTTTTCATCCATCGGAGGGACTAGGCCTCCTGCTTCATTTTTCATTTCTGAATCATCGTTACTAGACAAGGCGATGTTCTCCTGTAATTGTTCTTCCGTATCATTACTAAAAACTGAAAGTTCTGAAATTCCTGTACCTGCGGCGGTACCCGCAGCTAGAGCTTCTGTTCTCACCACAGACTCAAGTTCAGATACAGTTCTAGGTAACATATCGGGCGTTGTTTCTTGTATCCCTTTCCTCTCCTCTGCAGCCACTGTCCACTTAAGAAATGGGCGCAATACTAAAAAGAAAAACATCATGGCTACTAAGGCGATAAGTCCATTTCGAATTCCGTGTTGGCTTAGCTCTTTAAGGTTATACCAAGGTGTTGGAGCCTCTGGGGCTTCAGTGACTTCTATATTATTAAAAGGAAGTGAGCTAACGGTGATACTATCCCTTCTTTCCTGATCAAAACCTACTGCATTAGCAACAAGATCCTGAAGCCGTTTAAGTTCAACCTCAGGCCGCGGGGCAAAAACATCAGGACTATTGGGAGCAGCCCCTTTTGTATAGTAACCATCTACAACCACAGCGACCGTCATGCGCTTAATACTTCCCGAGGGTTTATCAATAATCTGAACTTTTTTAGGAATGGCATAGCTGGTGTTATTGGTATTCTTTTCGGTGTTGCTTGAAGCCATTGGAATCTGAGGATTTTGAGCTTCTGCTCCTGGAAGATTAGAACGGCTTCCTGGAATCCCAACTGGATTAGGCCGACTTCCAGTAACGACCTCTTCCGTTTTCATAGTCTGTTTTGGAACAGCCTTTTCGGAATCGTAGGTCTCCTCAGTTGTATTAACACGAGAGGGATCAATTTCAGCTGTAACTTTGGCTCTAACTTTTCCAAACCCCACAACCGGAGTTAAAATCTCCTCAATCCGTTTCTCATACTCGGATTCAATGGAACGCTGAAGTTCAATAAAAGAGCTAGTAAGACTTGTGGCCGATTCGTCTCCAGGACGATGAAGGAAGTTTCCTTTTGTATCTACAATAGTAATTTGTCCTACTTTAAGACCTTCTACAGCGCTAGCGACTAGATTAGCGATTCCATTAACTTCGATCTTATTAGGACTCATTCCGGGCTTGAGTTCCAAAATAACAGAGGCCTTAGGTGGCTCGTCTTCTTCCATAAATACTTTTTTAGGAGGAATACTGATATGAACACGAGCCGTTTTAACCGCTGAAAGTCTCTGAATAGATCGAGTTAACTCTCCCTGAATTGCTCTAATATACTGTATACGCTGAATATAGCTCGACATTCCAATTGAGGTCGCATCAAATTTTTCAAAACCTACAACATCCTGTCCTGGCAATCCCTCCTTCGCTAGCTCCATACGAGCTTTGTAAACTTGAGATTGAGCCACTGTCAGAGTTCTTGAGTCCTCAGAGACATGATAGGGAATATTCTGCTCACTTAATTTTTTAGCAATAGCCTTTGCATCTTCCTGATGAAGATCTGAATACAAAACCTGTTGGGGATCATGTTTCATAACAACCGTAGTCGCCATAATGGCGATTACGGTTGCCATTGAAATTCCACCCAAGGCCATTTTCTTTTTTGGAGAAAGAGAAGAATAATAGTTCTTCAATTTCTCCAATATTTCATTAAGTCGTTCATTCATAGTTTATCTCAGACCTGCATTCTCATAATATCGTGATAAGCCTCTAGAGCTCTATTTCTGACTTGGACCAAAAGTTTAAATGAGGCTTCGGCCTTTTCCATGCCAATCATCGCCTCATGGAGATTTTCATTTTTTCCCACAGCTAAATCGGACGCTAACTTATCAGCTGAAGCTATGGAACGGTTCACATCATCAAATGAATTTTTTAAATAAGCTGTGAACCCCTGATCTGATTTTTCTTGAGTGGATGTAAGAGATGACTCAAGACCATTGGTTAAAGCACTCTGCATTCCTTGGATAACATTAATACTCATTTATTATTTCCTCCCAATTTCTAGGGCTTTACCCATCATGCCCTTAGCGACATTGATGGCTGTAACGTTGGCTTCATAAGTACGACTGGCATTCATTAAATTCACCATCTCCTCCATGCTATTCACATTTGGATAGGCCACCATGCCCTCTTCGTTGGCGTCGGGATGGTTGGGATCGTGAATCATTCTGGGGGCATTCGGATCAGAAATAATATCAGTAACCTGAACGTGATGAAGTGGAGACTCTCCCATTTGACTGGAAAGAACCGAGGCAAAATCTCTAGTAGGAGTAGCCTCAAATACCACATCTTTTCTTCGATAAGGACCACCTTCAGGTGTTCTGGTTGTTTGGGCATTTGCAAGATTACTTGAGGTTACATTCATTCTCATGCGTTCAGCGCTAAGGGCTGAAGCACTTACATCTAGTGAATCAAAAAAATCGCTCATTTCTCACCCTCCCCGATAGCATATTTCAAAAGAAGAAACTTTCGTGAAAGAGCCTGCGTATTAGCTGAGTACTTCACATCATTCTTATTCATCGCAGCCATTTCACGATCCATATCCACAGTATTTAAATCCTGACCCACCTCAGAAAAAGGTTCTTGAGAGATACGACCTTCGACAGAATTCACATCATTTGCGCCAGGAATAATATTATTCTCTTCAACTGCTCTTTGAAGTTCAGATTCAAAATCAACACGGCGAGCCTTAAAGAAAGGAGTTTCAGCGTTGGCAATATTGTCTGCAATCACTGAGTGTCTTTGTAAATGCAGATCCAACGATTTAGTTATCGTATCGATTGTCTTATCAAATAGTGGCATGATTTTTTTTAAAAAAAATTATTAAAGTTTCTTTTGGAAATTACCGATATAAAGAGTTTGCAAAGCTCGAGCCAATGATCACAGACACAAAACGAGCTCCTAACGCTATAAGCAACGGCAAATTATTCCGAGTTTTTAGGATTTTTTTTCCTTAACTCAGTTGATAACTTTTTAATTTATTCCGCAAAGTCCTCACACTAATTCCCAATTCATTGGCAGTTACAGTTCTATTTCCATCTGTATGATTTAAAGTTGTTAATATATGCTGCCGTTCAAGTTCATCTAGTCTCACTGGAACCTTTTGATTTATCGAAACTCTCTCCTCTTTCAACCAAGAATCCAGATGAATTTCGTCGATTTTAGACCCATCACAAAGTAACACAGCCCGTTCAATAATATTCTGTAACTCACGAATATTTCCGGGCCAATTATGTTTTTTGAGTTGTTCTATAGCACCGGCCGAAAATCCTTTAATCTGTTTTTCCTGTCTAGAGCTACTTTGCGCCAAAAATTCAGTTGCCAGTGCCTCGATAGCTTCTAAACGCGCTCGAAGCGGAGGGCATTCTATGCGAATTACGTTCAAACGATAAAAAAGATCCTCTCTAAAGTTTCCATTAGCAATTGACTGTTTAGGTTCCCTATTGGTGGTAGAAATAATTCGGCAATTAATAGGGACACAATCCTTGCCACCCAACCTATCAATTTCCCCCTCTTGGAGAACTCTCAGTAACTTAGCCTGTAAATGAACCGACATTTCGCTAACTTCATCAAGAAGTAATGTTCCACCTAAGGCACGCTCAAATTTTCCTAGATGTTGAGCGATAGCCCCGGTAAAAGCCCCTCTTTCATGACCAAAAAGCTCTGACTCCATAAGCCCCTCTGGTACGGCTGCACAGTTTATTGAAATGAAAGGGGCTTTCTTTCGCGAGCTCTCAAAATGAATATATCTAGCAATAAGTTCTTTTCCCGATCCGCTTTCACCACATAAAAGTACCGGCGCCAATGTCTTTGAGGCTCTTTTTGCTAAGTTAATAACTTCTGACATAGCGGAATCGGCAACCACCAAACGTCGTTGAGCTAAATGAATAATTGTCGCAGACACTACATTTCCTCCATTAGATTAATTTCACTTTTCGCCATGGGGCCCCAGAATGAATCCTTTGAATCAACCACCTCTTGCCACAGTTTCTTTGCTAGATCTTTTTTCTTTTCTTTCTGATAACACTTAGCCATTCGAAATCTTGCTTCGTTAGCCACTAAATTCTCTGCATCCAAAGCAATAGCCTCTAAAAAACTTGGAACTGCCTTTTTACAAAGTTTCTTTTCCGCTTGAACCTTCCCTGTTAAATATAGAAAAGGGGCCAAGATTTTACCTTCAGCTTTATTTTTTTTAGCCTTTACGAGTAAAGGCTCTGCCATCTCCCACACTTTTCCTTCGTTTAAGATGGGAACTAAGCTTGATAGCACCCTTACCTTTGAATCTTTTGTGGGAAGTTTAGAAACTAAGGAATCTCCCAACTTGAAAGCTTGTGAGTACTGCTTCAAAGCTCGCAAGGATTGAATTCTCATAAGAAGAGCGCTCTCAACAAACTTTGAACTCCTAATATCTCTAAGAACTTCTTCACTCTCTTTAAACTTCTTAAGGGCTATGAATCCTTCGCCCTTTTTTATATTTAAAAAATCTTTCATTTCATTGGAAATACCAGCTCTAAAAGAGGCTAACTTTCTTACGCTTTGAACCTTTTTAGTCCATCGTGCAATCCCTTCTTTATTCTTTATATTTAAGAAGGTAGCGATAAAAACTGGAAAGAATTCTTCGGTTATGAAGCCAGATAGAGTCTCTTCATTCTCCTGAATAGCCTTGTAGAGTTCATCCAATTTTCCAGACTCCAAGCTCATTAAATTGGAAGAAATTTGAGCCCCTAAGGCCACTTTAAAGTTCTGAGGGGGATCGGATTGAGACCATAACCCAGATTGTTTCCATCTTTCCAATATACCAAAGGCATAAGACCATTTACCTTTGCTTTCTAACTCTTTGAATCTCTTAGTAACTAACTCAACATAAAAGGTCTTAGCCTCTTTCTCCTCTGGGGTAGATTTAATCCACAGCCCAAAAGCCTCCTCAAAAGGTTTAAACAGATCCTCATCTTTAACAGATTCCTTTTTTAGATCATTTTCTAAGATCTCATTGGCCTCTTTTTTTATAATTTTCATCAATCTAGATGATATAAATTCTGAGAGCTCAGTAGTTTTGAGTTCCTCGGGATCAGCTTTTGCAATTTCAGAAAGATATTGAACAGCCCCTCCTGCCCCTGAATCAAGCAAAGCTATTCCCTTATTCATCGCAGCTAAATAGCGTAACTTAGAATCCTGAATAGAAGAGAGTTTCTCATCAATAACTATAGTTCTTCGTTCCTGTTCCCCTTTTTCCTTTTTAAAGTAGTCAGCTAACATGCCTTCGACATAAGCAAATTTACCAATATCCGTTTTTGGAAATTGATCGTAAACCTGAAGATATAATCCAGTGACCTCTTCTGAAGGGGCTTTTAGTTTAGCACCTAAATCAGCCACTCTTTTTAAAGCGTAGGGAGCACATACTGGATCCTTATGTTTATGATCGAGATATTCTCCGAAGAAAAACTTTGCTGATTTGTAATCATGCTTTTGATATTTTTCTTCTCCAAGATTGTAAAGTGCCTCCGGATAAAAACGTCTAACGATATTGGATTCACTTAAATATAAAGCTTCCAACCTCTTCAAGTATTCTCCTGTTTTTTTCTCCCACTCAAGATCTATTAGACGTAATATCGCGCCCGTATTAAGTCTCGGAGTATTACATTTCTGCAGTAAAGCACGAAAACTTTTCTTAGCAGCCTCATTTTCATGAAGGAGAAAGTTATTCTCTCCAATTCCAAATTGAAAAAAGCAATTAAGAGAATGAAACGGATTTTCTTCTTTAGCTTTAATAAAAAGCGCAAGGCTTTTTGTATAGAGCCCATTTCTCAACCAGAAAGCTCCAACAGTAGCTTGAATATTCGGAACGAGTTTAGAACGAGGATATAAAAGAAAAACTTCACGAAATCCTTTTTCAGCTTCTTTAAGGATAGGGGACTCTACGCTTTCAATTCGATCATAGAGACTCTCGATTCTTAGAAACGCTACAGCCTCTCTCAAAGGAGAATCTTCAAATAGACTAAGGAAATCCTCGATTCCGCTATCCAGTTTTTCCCATTGTCCCCGATGAAATATTTTAACGAGTTCGTTATACTCATTACGACCCGGTAGGTCATTGGCAATTGTTGTAAAACTCTCTTTGGCGGTCTCTATTAAAGTCTGGCTTTCACACTTTGGATGCTTAAGATCAAAAATTTTCAGTTGGTTTCGTTGCAAGTTAGATGACGCACATAACACAGGTCCCGCAACGCAAAAGGTTAAAATAAAATAAAATCTATCTAATAACTTTAGTTGCATGACACGCCCATAATGAGCAAGCCTCATGCCGAAAATATTTTTAATTTAGAGCGAGAGAGGGTCCTAATAATCAAGAAAGTCTCGGTCAGATTGGCAGCCCGTCAAGTTTTTGTCAGACCCCAAAACCAAGACTTGATTTTCTTCCTATTTTTATTGAGCTTTTAATGCAAAACTCCGATAAATAGCTACAAAGAAAAAATGAGTTTTGTCATGCAGCTAAGGCAAATACAACCAAGCGTTAAAAAACTTAAATTTCTAATTACTTCTTCCTTGCTCATTATTCTTCCAAATTGTTCGCTGATAGGTGTTTCTGGTCTCAAGAAAGCCAAAAACATTTCTTTTTCGGTGCCTTCCGATTGGATAGAAACAGACTCAAAAGGAGAAAGTGATCGGGCCTTTAAACTAAGTTCTGGCTCAATAGTTACCCTCACTAGTAGCTGTCAGGGAAATAGAAATAGTAATCTAAAAAGTTTGACCCAAGACCTATTGCTAGGAGCTCGCAAAATTAAGTTTATCAAGCAGGAGAAACTCAATATTGCCAACGCTGAAGCCCTTTTCTCTCATGTTAACGCTACTGTTGAAAAGCAAGCATTTCAGTTGCTTTTTGTTGTGGCTAAAAAAAATGATTGTGTTTTTGATTTTAGTCTAGTGAGCCCAAAATCAATTCCTCAAAAAGAGGTGTTAGAATTTTTGGAATCTGCAAAGAGCTTTAATTATGGACAGAGCTAGAAAATTTATTTTCATGGGATGCGAAAGCTCCCTAGTAATTCTAGTGGAATTTCTTGAATTTCTAGGTGGCACAGCTAATCTCCTCTATGCCTCTATTGTAGCTCTATTTCGACGCCCCTTCTATTTTCGATTGCTTATTGAACAGTGTTATATTCTAGGTGTTAAATCCTCATCGATTGTTTTTATTACAGCGCTATCGACAGGCATGGTGATGTCACTCCAGTTTGGTTTTGGACTAGAACGATTTGGTGGAAAACTCTATGTTCCCAAAGTAGTGGGTCTTTCGATTATGCGAGAACTGGGTCCAGTTCTAACTTGCCTCATGATCGCGGCTCGAGTAGGCGCTGGCATTGCAGCTGAATTAGGCTCCATGAGTGTAACTCAACAAATTGATGCTATTCGTGCTTTAGGAACTGATCCCATTAAACGCCTCGTAATTCCGAGAGTTTTAGCTCTTTTAATTATGACTCCTCTACTCACCGTATTTGCAGATCTAGTGGGAATCTTTGGAGGGATGTTTATTTCAAATGCAGAGCTCTTTATTCATCCAGATTTCTACTACCACGAAGCTATTCTCTCTTTAAAAACCTCCGACTTCTTAGTTGGAATTATAAAAACCAGTTTCTTTGGACTCTTGATAGCCTTTACGGGTTGTTACTATGGACTTAAAACTGAGGGAGGAACCCAAGGGGTAGGACAGGCCACTACAAAATCGGTCGTAACCTCCTCATTATTAATAGTTGTTTCAGATTTTGTAATGACAAAACTATTTTGGATTTTCGAAAGAAAATAGACCATGAAAGAAACGCCAAATCATAAGCCCCTCATTGAAATCAGGGGAATCCATAAAAAGTTTGGAAATAAAATCGTTCATCGTGGAATCGATCTAGATATCTATGAGGGAGAGGTTTTAGCACTTATGGGAGGTAGCGGATGTGGAAAAAGCGTACTCTTACGAATGATTGTGGGATTAGAAAAACCTGACCAAGGAACTCTCAAGTATAATGGCAAAAGCTTGGAGGCTCTCTCCGAAGAAAAACTAATTCCCATTCGAAAAAAGATTGCTTATGTGTTTCAGTATGGAGCCCTATTCGATAGCTTTAGCGTTAAGGAAAACTTAGCCTACCCATTAAGAGAACACACCCAACTCTCAGAGCAGGAAATACATAATAAAGTTATGGCTACTCTAGAACGTTTAGGACTTAAGGGTACTGAAAATTTATACCCCTCAGGCTTGAGCGGCGGGATGCAACGTCGAGTAGGAGTCGCAAGAAGTATCATTATGAATCCAGAGGTGGTGCTCTATGATGAACCCACAACTGGTCTGGATCCTTTCAATACTCAACAGATCTTAAAAACTATACTCCACCTCAAACAGCAAGGAACCACTTCAGTACTTGTTACACATGATATGCATGCCATATTTTCAATTACTGACAGAGTTGCATTCCTGAAAGAGGGCCAAATTTTAGCTTTGGGAAGTACGGAACAGATTAAAAATAGTACTATTAAAGAAGTTAGTAGTTTTATTCATGGGGAATCATACTAATGGACAGAAAGGTCGCAAATAACGTTATCGTAGGTAGCTTTATCTCTCTTGGAGTCATTGCCTTTATTTTTCTCCTTTTTAATATCGGAGGAAGAAGTGGTCTATTTTCTTCTCAGATTCAGTTGATAGGCCGATTTCCTCAGGTTAAAGGACTTCATCAAGGTTCTGAAGTCTCTCTCTCAGGATTAAGAATCGGAGTGGTCAAAGACATACGAATTTCAACAGATGGAACTAAAGATTTAATTGTAGAATTGGCTATCTCAAAAAAATACGCCTCATCCTTAAGAAAAAACTCCACAGCGACCATTAAAACCCAAGGGGTTTTAGGAGATAAATACGTTGAGATTTCTATTGGAAATCAAGATTCTCCGCTTTTAAAAAATGGAGATCCCATCTCCTCAGGTGAACAGACTGATCTTTTCACAAGAAGTGGAAATCTTGTTTCCGATGTATCTAAGTACTTCGATAAAGAGGGGGAGTTCACTGTTCTACTCCATAACCTAAACATGCTATCTACTAATCTTGTAGAACTCACTTCTCAGGCAAAAAACAAAAATGGCCTACTTCATGAAGTGGTTCATGGAAATAGTGGGGCCCATTTTAACAAATCCACAGCCTCCTTAAGTAGTATTCTTCAAAAAATAGATCATGGAGAGGGAACACTAGGAGCTCTAATTAATGATCCTACGGTTTATGAAGATGTTAAAGCTATGATGGGAGGAGCCAAGAGAAGTACAGTTCTTAAATACTTTATGAAACAGTTTATTGATTCCGGAGATAAAGAAGCCTCTAAGGAAGAAGAAAAATCAAACAAAAAATAAGGTTTAAGAAGCAATTCGAAGGCCTTTTCGTTTAAGTTTCTCAACCAATGTAGTTCGATTTAGATTTAAAAGAGTCGCGGCTCGGTTCTTATTCCCCTCTGTTTTCTGTAGCGCCTGAATAATGAGTTCATTTTCAAAATCATTCACAGCCTCGTTAAAATCAACTCCTTCATCCGGCAGAGAAACATTGGCGACATAACGATCTAAACGAATTTTCTTAAAATGATGAATAGGAAGATCTTTCATCTCGATTAAGCCTTCATCTCTCTTCAGTACTATTACCCGCTCAATTAGATTTTCAAGTTCACGAATATTACCTGGCCACTGATACTGCATTAAACACCGCATGGCCTCTTCAGAAATGCCCACAATCTTTTTCATGTGAACTTCTAAAAACTTATCAATAAAGGCTTTAACTAATAATGGAATATCGCTTTTTCTAGATCTCAATGGTGGAATATAAATTGGAATTACATTTAAACGATAAAAAAGATCCTCTCTAAATCTCTTATCTATAACTGCTTGCTCCAAATCTTGATTTGTTGCGGCAATAATTCTCGCATCTAATCGGATACTATGCGCACTTCCTACGGGTTCATAAACTTTATTTTGAATAGCTCTTAATATTTTAGCCTGAAGATCAAACGAAAGATCGCTGATTTCATCCAGAAACAAGGTTCCTGAACCGGCAATTTGGAATCGACCATTTCTATTTTGGGTAGCTCCAGTAAAAGCCCCCTTCATGTGACCAAATAGTTCACTCTCGATAAGATTAGCTGGAATAGCTCCGCAGTTCACAGCAACCCAAGGCATTTTCTTTCGAGGACTCAAATTATGAATAGCTCGGGCTACAACCTCTTTTCCGGTTCCACTTTCCCCGGTAATTAAGACGGTTGAATCAGTATCCTTAACACTCAAAATAAGTCGGAAAATTTCCTGAATATCAGGATGTCGACCTACAAATTGAGGAAATGGGAAATCTATTTTTTCATCACAATTTAAATTTGGAACAATTCTTCCCAAAGTTTCAGTAATAACATCAATAAAAGTATTCGATTCAGTGGTCTTGGCCCAGAAATTCGAAGCTCCGGCTCGCATACAAGAAACAATAAATGCCGGCTGATTAATAGAACTTGTTACGATAATGCCCATCTCAGGTCTTTGGCTTTTAAGAGCAAATATCTTATCGATACCTTGAATGTTTTCGGCTGCCCAAATGCAAAGATGAAAAAGTTGCTTTTCAATTAGAGTTTTGGCTTCAGTTTCATCACTACAGGCAAAAACCCAAAAGTTATGCTTCTCTAAAAGCCATCGATAGACATTTAGAAGCTCAGGGTTGGGATCGTAAATAAGAATACGATTCATTCCAAATCCTTTCGGCTAGTCAGTGCCTGCAAATACAAAAAACTGACAGTCAAAAACTTGGCTCCTATCGGAAATACCCGCTTAAACTTAGTATAAGTTTAAAGCTTCGTCCGTAAGACCTCTTTTTTTGGGATTAATAAACGATGTGCAACTCTTTTTATTTTAGAAAACATAGGGACTTTTGTCAATGAATTGACAGTTAAAACAGCGATTCTCAGTGAGCCACAGCGCATGGTAAAAAGTGGAGTCATTCAAGAATTTGAATATGAAAAATGTAGTTACCAGCTCCAAGAAAAATCGCTGTACGCTCCACTTTCATATCCAAATTATTAAATGAACCCTCATAAAATTATCCCAATGGCACACCGAGACTTTGCGAAAATGTTTTTCTAGTACTCTTTAATTAGCCTCAAAATTTATTCATCAAGAATTGCTGCAGTCAAAAACTAGACTTTACGCGACTTGGTGAATTACGTTGAGTTGAGAGTGTTCATAGATTTTCTTGGCTACAAAAACTTCAAAAAGAGCCTCGTCTACCTTACCGCTCTTGACCTCTTCGTAAAGAATTTCAACAGCTTTTTCGATTGGAACCGAATCCTTGTACCATCTATCACGCGCAGTCAGCGCATCAAAAATATCCGCAATTGTCATTATTTTGGATTGGAGCGGTATTTCATGAGAAACCAATCTTCTGGGATATCCTGTTCCATCCAATTTTTCATGATGGCAATAGGCTATTTCGGTAAGATTCTTAAAATCACGAGTCCAAGGAATCATCTTAAGAAACTGATAGGTATGTTTCACATGAGATTCAATTTCGAGACGCTCATCTTCAGTAAGAGTTCCCTGTGTAATAGATAGGGCTTCATATTCCTCATTCGTTAATAGAGCGATCTTCTCCCCATCAGGCAATACCAATTGCTCTTTACTAATTTTTTCAAGAGCAGCCGCACTTTCTCTTTTTAAAATTGTAGGATTGTTAGAGGTTTCAATAATCCTCCAATATTCATTTAACTCCTGAATTCTTTTCTCGTATTCTTGGTCGATTTGACTCTGACTGCCATTTCCATTATGAATTTTTCTCTCAAGAAGATGAATTTTAACTGCGGCTTTACAGATCTTTAAACGTTCAGAAATCGCCTTTAACTGCCAGTTATGAAGTTTTTTAGCTTTGGTCAATACCTCTTCACGAACCCCAATCTTTCCAAAATCGTGTAGCATGGCTGCATACTCAAGTTCTCGAATCTCATCATCCCTGAATTTTACCAAACGATAGGTTCCCACTTCAATTTCAGTGACCGCCCTAGCTAAACCGACCGACATTTTAGCCACCCGCTCAGAATGACCTCCGGTGCTAATATCTCTAGCTTCAATAGCTTTTACCGATGCACGAACAAAGCCTTCAAATAATCCGTGAACCCCTGCATAAAAAGTAACATTTTCCATACAGGTCCCAACTTGAATAGAAAAGGCAGTCCACAAGATTTCATCTTCAAAATCAAAATGGGTTTTTCTTTTAGCAATAGCATTGATTGAATTACTTTTATTTACTAACTGAAGCACTCCCTCAATTTCGCCCTGACTATTTTTCAAGGGAATAGTGATCATGGACTCTACCGATTCTATATTGGGATAATCACAAATTGGATTGTAGCCCCCTCGGCGCATGGTTTTAATGCTTTCAAAATGAAAGATGGAATGTATTTTTCCAGTTTGAACCACATAACCACAAATACTATTCTCCTCAACTAAAATACGTTTCTTATCAAGAATAATATTTGTATTCCCATCTATTGACAGTTTAGGAATAAAATAATTCTCTCCATCCTGTTCTTTTAAAACATAAAGTATTCCTGCTATCGAATCTCCAAACTCAATACCCCTTAAAAGAATTTTCTCAAATAACTTTTCCGCATTTTTCTCTTCAGATAACTCCATAAAAACACTATTTAATTTAGCGAGAACATTGGCTCCTATTTTGTTTCCCATACCATTATAAATATTTTGAGACCTTAGATTTTTTAGTAGAAAGAAATCAAGTTGAGCTTTTGCCTCTTTGTCACTCAAAATATCAATAACATTATTAGGAAGCCCTTGCCGCTTTAAAAACTCTTTAGGGTCTTTGGAAACAAGAAGAACTCCGAATGCAAATTGAGTATAAGTTTCTTTTTTAAGATCCAAGAGCTGCAAACTTCGACTTAACTCATCCTCTCCAACGATAAGAAGAAGCCTTAAATGCTGAGAAACGGCTCTGTCTACACAAGCATTTAACTGATCTAAAGACTGAATTTTTGAATGGATCCAATTCTGGGCCAGAACAACTTTTTTGCACAACTCTCCATCACTGATCACACAGAGAGTTTGATGAATTAATCCTTCTAAAACTGTCGACATAATAGAGATCCTTAAATATTTATCGGCGTTTTTATTTAAGGGCTGAATAACTTTTATTAATACTATCGGCCGCCGAATTGATTCAGAAGACCTGATGTAATACGCGCGCGTATTTATGAATTAATATGCCTACGCATTAATTAAAGCATTGCAAAAGATAGACACAATGCAAGGCTATCTTCACTACGGTTATCCATTCATTTTCCAATGGGCTGTGGGGCTAAGAATTTGATATTACCTGAGAAAGTTATCAAAGCATGATTCATTGAAAGCGGTTGAGTCAGCAGTTCTCGGTGAATAAATTTTGAGGCTAATTGAAGGGGTCTAAGAATAATCTTTTCGTACAGTTTTGGTAAAACGACCATATAACACGCCATACCGATCGTATTTTCAATAAATGAGTTAGTTTGCGCGTGGATGAGACGGAGTCTTAGACATTTAAATTTTAAAAGTTTGCGGGAATCACTGAACCATCTTTTTCGAGATATTCCAGACAGACGGCAGAAGGCGAAAGTAGATCACTCAATGCACGATGTGGTAATGAGTGGTTTTGCCATGATGTATTTTCAAGACCCTTCATTGCTTCAATTTCAAGAGAGACTAGAAAAAGATAAAGGA
>SXPJ01000043.1 GCA_005776395.1 Bdellovibrionales bacterium
AAAATCCATTTCCTTCTAACTTAAAAACGTAAAGATCGGCTTCAGAACAGTGAAGCTCAAATCGCTCGATTCTTCGAACTGTTGTTTTCACTTCAGCTTTCGCCCCTTGAAAGGCTTTGAAATCGTGTTCTCCTATTAAATAGGGAATAGCCTCTTTGATCTTATCCCAATCTAATTCCCCAGGATAAAAACAGACACCTCGGTCTAAGGCACTCGCTATTTTACGATTTAAAATACGATATTCATAAGTTTTCGAAATAACATCTCTCTGAGCGTGGAATTCATTGGGCATCTCCCTTGAATCTAAAATTCGAATCGTAGGGGGTAATTTAAAATTAAGCATACGGGCCCAGCGTTCGGGCTCATACTTAGAACTTCCTCGAAACATCGCATATTGAGATCTCGCGTGAACCCCACTATCGGTCCTGCCAGAGGCATAAAGCACTGTACGTCTCTGCAAAATATCTTGAATTAGATCTTCAATAGTTGATTGAATGGAGGGGCCATCGGGCTGACGCTGCCATCCCACAAAGTCGGTTCCATCATATTCTATTTTAAGAAGAATATTCGGCGAGTACGATGAACTCACTTCTTGCTCACTCACAAGTTTCATGAGCTTTTTAGCTCATCCTCCGATATTTATAGAGGAGCTCTAATGTTTGCAGGGCATTGAGTGCAGCCCCTTTTCGCAAGTTATCTGTAATTACCCAGAAATTAAGTCCTGATTTAATCGAAGAATCTCGTCGAGCCCGTCCTATAAAAGTGAGATCACTTCCAGAGCATTCCACATGAGTCGGATAAATATGATGTTCTGGATTGTCGATCACTTTTAACCCAGGAAAAGAATCCCAAAGCTCACGTACCTCTTCAATTGATTGAAAATCATTGTTCAATTCAACATTTACACTAAGTCCGTGGCCAGAAAAGGTCGGGACTCTAACCGCTGTTGAAGAGATATTTAGGTCAGGAAGATCTAAGATTTTTCGAGTCTCTTTAATAACCTTTTCTTCCTCTGAAGTATTTCCATTCTCCGTGACCTGGCCAATTTCTGGAATGCAATTAAAAGCGATTCGATGAGGAAATGCCGAGATTTCAGGCTCTTTGCCGTTTAAAAGGGCTGCGGTTTGAGACGAAAGCTCTTCAAAAGCTTTTCTCCCCGCACCTGAAACAGATTGGTAGCTGCTAACCACGACCCGTTCAATCCCATATTTATCTTCCAAAGGTTTTAGGGCAAGAACCAAAGGAGTGGTCGTGCAATTTGGAACTGAAATAATCTTTTCGGTGTAATCTTTTAAGAGAGCTCCGTTAATCTCAGGGACAATCAAAGCTACATCAGCTTTTTGACGGTAAACACTTGAATCATCGATAACAAGGCTACCACTTGCTACCGCTATAGGGACATATTTTTGAGTCACCTCATTAGGAACTGAAAAAAAGGCAACTTCAACACCGTCAAAGCTATTAACTGTAAGCTCTTCAACTTCATACTCTTCTCCAGCAAAATCTATTTTTTCACCTACAGAGTTCGCGCTAGCTAGAAGCTTCACCTTAGGAAACTTAATTTTGTGTTCACACAAAAGATCCAACATCTCCTGTCCCACAAGCCCAGTGGCACCTACGATGGCAAAAGACTCAATACCTTCTAAGTGACTCAACTTCATAAGTTACCTCTTTGGGGGTTCTTGGGGTTGATCCGTTGTGATGAATTGAGGAGCAATATATTTTTTCTGTCTATCATTAGGGTTTTTAATAAAAAGATAAATCTCTCTTAGAGCCCCACCTAAAACATAATACGCAAATACCAAACCCAGCCCCACTTCCGGTTGAACGGCTATCAATGCAACACCAATGACAATTAAAACCAGCCAAACAAAGCTTCTTTTGGTTTTGAAATCCAAATCTTTAAAACTTCGATATCTAATACTACTCACCATCAAAAGCCCCAACATAGGGGATAGGATCAATACAACATTTGAGAAATAATCGAAGTCTAATTGAGCAAAAGCAATATAAGAGGCAGCTATTGAATAGGCTGCTGCAGGAATAGGAAGCCCCAAAAAGTAAGCTTTCGGAAGCTCCTCAGAGATCGTATTAAATCGAGCTAATCGCAAAGCTCCACAGGCCGCAAAAAAGAATGCACTCGCCCACCCCAAACGACCAAAGGGCTGTAAAGCCCATACATAGGAAAGAACTGCCGGGGCCACACCAAATGAAACGACATCAGCAATCGAATCATATTCAACTCCGAACTTGCTGGTGCTTTTTGTAAATCTAGCAACTCGCCCATCCAGCACATCAAAAATCCCCGCTAAGAAAATGGCATAGGACGCATTTTCAAATTGGCCCGCAAAGGAATGAATGATGGAGTAAAAACCGCAAAAAAGATTCCCGGTAGTAAAAAGGCTCGGAATTACTAGAATATAGGCTCTACGATTACTAGGTCGCATCCGTTATTCCTTTAAATCAGCAAGTAAAGTTTCTCCGCCTAAAACCTTGTCTCCCACCTTAACTAGGAGCTGTGCGCTTTTAGGAAAGTACATATCGCAACGAGAGCCAAAACGGATAAGGCCCATGCGCTGACCTTTTAAAAGAAAGGATCCTATAGCAGGATAACAAACAATTCTTCTAGCCACTAAACCTGCAACCTGTACCAATACCAGCTTAGTTTTATTTCCTGTTTCCAGTAAAATACAATTACGTTCATTTTCCTCAGAGGCTCTATCTTCAGAAGCCACCATGAATCTTCCGCGGTGATGCTTCATATCCTTTACAGTTCCATCAATAGGCACTCGATTCACATGAACATTAAAGATCGACATAAAGATGCTAACTTTTTGCATCTCTTCTTTGAGGAATTCGTTCTCTTTCGTATGAGTAACAGAAATTACCGTCCCATCGGCTGGAGAGCAGACCAAATTAGCTCCTACGGGAGCCATTCTTTCAGGATTTCTAAAAAAACAGGCTATAAAAATAGCTGCACCCAAGAACAAAAAGCTAATAGGCCACACCCCCCCGAACCAGAATGCTATCGAGGCAATTAATGCGATAAAAAGAAAGGGTAACCCTTCCTTAACTATGGGAACTCCGTCGTTTTTCAAGTTCCCTCTTCAACTGGCTGCACTTGAACTGCTGGAGTCTCAACTTCACTCTCATCAGTTAATTCTTCACTAGCATCATCCTCTAAAGCTTCAACATCTTCTACTGTGAGATCAACCCAAACTGCATTATTAGTTTCATCGGGCAGAGACTTTAAGTGAGCTTGAATATCAGAGTCCTTAAAGATCCCTTTTTCCACATAACGAGAACATGTACGAATATCCATTTTTTGTTTTATTTCGGCCATTTACCTTTTCCTTCTTTAAAAAAACCGGCTACATCTTACCCATAAGAATAGAGTTTATCAATGGGGGAGTTCCGTGGAGTTTGTTTTCTCACTTAGATTCGAATTATTAATCCCTTCGCCATCAGCAATAACTTCTTCCTTTTCAACCTCAACCTTTTTTACCGGTTCCTTATCACTGTGAAAGCCGGTTTGCTCAGCCACGTTTACCACCCCGGGGTTTTCAAAAGTTTGAATTAACTCAGTTAATTCCTTCCCTTCAATAACCTCTTTTTCGGTCAATAGGGCAGATATGTGGATCAGAAGATCTTTTTTACTTTCAATGAGAGTGGTAACTCTGCTGTAAGCTTCGGTAAGTATCTTACTAACTTCCTGGTCAATTTTTTCAGCTGTAGCCTCACTAAATTCCTTCTGAAAGCTCATGGGCCCCATTGCAGATTGAACAAAGGAAGATCGCTCCGCGCTAAAAGTACGTGGGCCACAGCTCTTACTCATTCCGTACTCCATCACCATTCGTTTAGCGATGTCGGTAGCTTTTTGAAGATCATCTTGAGCCCCTGTCGAAACCTCTGCAAAAACGACCTCTTCTGCAACCCTTCCTCCTAGAAGAATATCGATACGGGCTATTAACTCTTCACGGGTCATTAGGTATCTATCTTCTTTAGGTAGAGCCATGGTGTAACCTAAGGCTCCAAACCCTCTTGGAATAACCGATACTTTATGAACCGGATCGGAACCATGAGTGAAGTAGGTTACCAACGCATGGCCCATCTCATGGTGAGAAACAATTTTCTTCTCTTTCTTATTGATTAAACGGGTTTTCTTTTGAAGACCCGCAATCACTCGGTCAATCGCTTCATCAAAATCGGAAATATCGACCTCTTGTTTGTTTTTTCTAACAGCCAATAAAGCCGCTTCGTTTACCACATTAGCCAAATCGGCACCTACGAATCCAGGTGTTCTAGCGGCAACCACATGAAGGTCTAATCCCTCTTTCAGTTTCACATTTCTAGAATGAATTTTAAGAACAGCTTCTCGCCCTTTAATATCGGGTCGATCCACTAGAACTTGACGATCAAAACGACCCGCTCTTAATAATGCCGGATCGAGGATCTCGGGACGGTTGGTAGCCGCCATAATAATCACACCTGTTCGAGTGTCAAAACCATCCATTTCGACCAATAACTGATTTAAAGTTTGTTCTCGCTCATCATGGCCTCCCATAGGAGAAACTGAACTTCGAACCTTTCCAATAGCATCTAACTCATCGATAAAAATAATACAGGGGGCTTTTTCTACAGCCTGAGCAAAGAGATCTCTGACTCTAGCCGCTCCTACTCCCACAAACATCTCAACAAATTCCGAACCACTTAGAGAAAAGAAAGGAACTCCCGCTTCACCCGCTACAGCTTTAGCCAATAAAGTTTTACCTGTTCCTGGAGGCCCTACCAACAAAATACCCTTAGGAATTTTCCCCCCAATAGCTCTAAACTTCTGTGGGGTTTTTAAAAAATCGATAATCTCATTAAGTTCTTCTTTAGCCTCGTCAACTCCTGCGACATCCTGAAAAGTCACATTTTTAGAATCATCCATGACAAGCTTAGCTCGATTTTTCCCAAAGCTCATGATGCCTGCTCCGGGCCCCATTTTAAAAGCTTTTGAAAAAAGAATTCTCCAAATAAGCATGAGCCCCATAAAGGGAAGAATCCAATGCCAGAAGAAATTTTTAACCATTACATTTTCTTGTTCATAGGCCACCCCTTTTTCATCCATTAACTCTACCAATTTGGGGTCTACAACTGGAATGGTCACATAAAAAGCAACTCCAGCCGAACGAACTGTAGTTTTATCGGCGCTTGGAGCAAGAGCTTTACTAGCCTCTTCGGTGAATCCTTTAAAAATGTTTTCAGATAGAACAACTTTTTTGATTTCACCCGATTTAATCTTGGCGCGAAATTCACTGTAGGCGATCTCTTTCGAGGCAAAATCAGGTTTGGAATAGACCGATACGAGGAGAATCACCCCGATACCGAATAAAATCCAAGTCCACAAACTGTTGCGGCTGGACCAGTTTGGTAGTTTTCCCTTGCCATAAGGCAAACGCCCTAAGCGTTTTTTTGAATTTTCAGCGTCCGGTTTTTCAGGTCGATTCATTAGATTTTCTGACATAAGAGTGAAGCTTTAACACAAAGCCTTTTTAAACGCAACGAAAGCGGTCCCGACCTAAGTAATATCAATAGGTTATTGATATTTTTAGGAGATCAACTTTAGCTAGGCTACTTTTTTTGAATTGGAATAAAGAGAAGAGTCTTTTTGAAGGGCTTTTAAGTTACTATTAACCCAGTTCTCTGAGTTATTTTGTAATGCCCGTTCTTCTGAATGAGAGAGATGGCTGTGAGAGCTTATTTTTAAATGCTTAAGGGCTCGATTGGCCATAACTATGAATTGAATCCACTGCCTGCCATTACTGGTAAACCCCCAATGACTACTGACTTTGAGTTTTTGCACCATTTTATTCACAATTTTTCTTCGCAAAAACCCTTCCCATTTTGCCACGTGTTCCAAATGGGTCCAATAGATTGCTTGCTGATATCTGAGATTGGTATCTAGAGCTTTAGAGCTCCCCAAACTGTAGGCTGGAGAAAAGAAACTCGCTAAGTGATCCCAAATAAACTTCTTTTGATAAACACCCCGTTCATCGCAAAAAGCGGCATGATAAGTTGAAACAGAAAGCCCCTCTTCAATAATAGGGCTCTCTGGATAATTAGGATCCAAATCAAGTTTAAGCGTTTGACTGTTCCAGCGAGCCACATTGTGATTATGCCCTTTAAACACTTTAACTTTATCAAATAAAATTGGAACCAAATTTAGATAGGCCTGATCGCCAATGAGACCTCGTTTGTAATCAAAAGCGCACTCTCGAAAACAGACTTCACTCCACCAATCTAAAAATCTCTCAGCTCCTGGAGCCACAGCTAACATTCCGGCGTTGTAAAGTCCGTCGAGTTGTGCCTCAGGATATTTATCATTGAAATGAGGAAACAGTACAATAGAATCCGTTTCAATCACCTTCTGCAACTGAGTCACTGGCTCAAAAAAGAAGACATCAGAATCGCAATAAAAAACGGGTCCCCGAGTTTTTTTAAGCGCTCTTTCAATCAATCTTGGCTTGGTTGAAAAGGCTCGGCTTCCAACATTTCTCTTTTGAACGACCTGCCACTCACTCGGGCTCCATAGATCTTGGATGTAAAGAACCTCAATTTTCGACTCAAGTCTCATTTTTTTAACACACTTTAAAACCTGAGAATCAAGGGCCAAAACAAAACACTTAAAATTACCTTGAGAGGCATTGTTTACATTTTCGATAAAGCCTAAAAAAAAGGGGAAATAGCCAGAGTCGGTGATAGTGCAAACATTGAATAACTCGCTTGAATTTGCAGGCTCAGTTTTGTCACTTAAACTTTCGGGTAATGAAAATTTAAGCTTAATTAAATGGCAAAATTCGTCGATTTTCTTCCAAGCATAATGGGTAAAATACATCTCGATTTCAGCTGCCATTTTGGGAGGCTCCTGCCCTATTACGACGGGAATTCCTATTTTTTTTGCAAGTTGAGACTCTTCAGTTTCTCGGCTACTTAAAAAAATAGCTGGGACTCGATTGGCTATAGCCACCAATAAAGGTTCTAAATGGAAACTAACCACGCATTTGCTACTTGCGATTGCCTTGAGATGTAAGGAGTTAAAAAGCGGACTGTAAAGTGTAGCCTCCCCTGGCAAGGCCCCTCGATTTAAAGCTGTTGAGGTTTGTGCCATAAAAAGCGTAGGCATGATAGTTTGAATTCTTTGAGTTAGTTCTAAATAGGTGTCTGTTTTTTTAAAGTTCGGAACAATGTGAGAGTCTCCCACCAAAATGGCCCGAGGTGTAGTATCTAAAAAGGGCTTTTCCTTTAAAAGTAAACAGGACCACAATTCGAGCTCTTTTAAGTTTTCCTCTTGTAAATTGCCCGCGTTTTTTTTAAATCGAGCTAATCCCTGAGTACGAAAACTTTGATTCAGATCTAAAGCAATATTTTCTTTCTGAGAGCGTATTGTCACTGAATAAGACTCCTTCAAACCGCAACTTTAGGCATAAAACGATGCTTTGCTATCAATACCAGACTTCGTATGATCGTCTGAGCGACTTTCATTTTACTCACCCCCTCTTTTAAATCATAGCGAAGAACGAGTGGAACCTCTCGAAAGATAGCTTCCAATTTACGGAGTTTGATTAAAATATCCACCATACACTCAAATCCATTTTGGTTAATAAATTCATCCCCATATTTTCTAAAGGCAGTTTGAATAAGCCCCACTCGATAGGCGCGATATCCACAGGTGTAATCCTTAACTCCCTTAACCGGGAAACAAACTCTAAACAGGAAACTGGCACCCAGACTTAAGACTTGTCTAAAGCCGGGAACCCCCTTGATGTGAGATCCCAGTTGATATCGAGAGGCTATCACGACATCATTCCCCTCAGCGATACAGTTTAGCATCTGTCCCATGAGTCCAGGGTTGTGTGTGTTATCGGCATCCATCGCCACTACGATATCTGTATTTGAGGCCTTCTGAGCTACATACTGAAATCCATCTCTCATTGTGGCCCCCAAGCCTTGATTTCGCTCGTGTCTTAGAATTATAAGAGGTAACTGGTATTGAAAACTCTGAGCTACCTCGACAGTTCGGTCCTGACTGCCATCATCTACCACTACAATTTGATAAGGGCCACCTTGCTGGGCCATGTGCTCTGCGATATTTTCTATAAGTTTTCCTAAATTTTCTGCTTCATTAAAAGCTGGCAGTACAATCCACAACTTTCTTTCCTTGTGAACTGTAGGGGATATCAAATAAGGGGTGACTTCAGAATTTGTTTTCAAAATAGTATAGGATTGAGGCATCGCTTATCTCCGAAAATTGGGCTGATTAAAGGCTTGGGTTGGATTACCTATTAAGTGTATCTTTAAAGCCCAAGATTAACCAGAGTGCTGTACTGCGCCATTGCTAAAAATGGGGGATTTCTCATCTACATAGCTATACTTTGACGCACAAAAACATTAATCATGAAAGAATATAATTAAGCCCATTTGAAATATGAAAACTACACTCCCCATAGACTCTCTTTTGCCCGAATGTGAGAGAGTTCTTAAAGATCATTCGACTTTAATTCTTCAAGCAAGTCCAGGATCAGGAAAAACAACTCGACTCCCCCCCTTTCTTCTTAAATCCAATGCTCTAAAAAATGATTCTCAAATCTGGGTGCTGGAGCCGAGACGATTAGCTGCTAAATTTGCAGCCTTTAGAGTAGCCGAAGAAGAGAGGGAACAACTCGGCATTAGAATCGGCTACCATTTTAGATTCGAAAAAAACTTCTCTTCAAAAACCCGCCTGCTTTATTTAACTGAAGGCATGTTAATGAGACGCCTTGTAAGCAATCCAACTCTCCAAGGGGTATCGGCTGTTATTTTAGATGAGTTTCACGAGCGCCATCTACACACCGACTTGAGTTTAAGTTTTCTTCGTCACTTACAGAAAACAGCCCGCCCCGATCTGAAAATCATTGTGATGTCGGCCACACTAGAAATTGATTCTCTAAAAACATTTCTTCCTGAAGCTCCTGTTTTAAAATTAGAATCCCCTCTTTTTCCGGTTGAAATGGTTTACTGCTCCGAAGAACAGCTTAGGAAACCTTTAAGTCGAATTATTAGAGAGACTCTTCAAAAAGCGTTTTCTAGTTCTCTAATGGGGGATTGCCTAGTTTTTCTTCCAGGATTGAGAGAAATTAGAAATTGCGAAGCCGAATTGGAAAGTTTATCTCGTTCACTTAACTTTAGTATTTTTTGTTTGCACGGAGACTTTGCTAAAGAAGAACAGGAAAGAGCTCTCAAACCTCATCACAAACGAAAAGTGGTGCTATCTACAAATCTTGCCGAAACCTCTCTTACTATTCCAGGAGTTAACTGTATCATCGATAGTGGGCTTCAAAGAACAGCCAGCTACTCTTGGTGGACGGGAATTCCTCTCCTCTCCACTCGCGCCACTTCAAAAGCCTCAGCGATTCAACGCGCAGGACGCGCGGGACGCACGAGTCCAGGAATCTGTTACCGACTTTTTACAAAACATGATTTCGACACTCGTACTCCTTTTGAAACCCCTGAAATTCGAAGAGCCGATCTCGCTCAAACACTTCTTGAGCTTAAGGCTCTGGGAATTTCAAATATTTCAAAGTTCCTATGGTTTGAGTCTCCTTCTCAAACATCTTTAGAAGCGGCCCATCGCCTTCTTTTTCAATTGGGAGCCTTAGACTCAACTCAAGATTTCAGTCAATTGACACCTGTTGGCATGGAAATGAAGGATTTAAGTCTTCATCCGCGTATTTCTCGTTTCCTTATCGCATGCCGAGAAAACGGTTGCTTAGAAAGTGGCTTTCATTTAGCCACTCTAATTTCCGAGGGAAAATTAGAATCGCTTGATGCTATCGAACAATTAAATCGACCCCTTGATACCTTAAGCCAAAAACTAAAAAAGCAACTAGAAAGCACTTTTGGAACTTTTCCAAGTTCTAAAAAGAGTTCATCTCAAGAAGAGGCTTACGCATTATCTTTTTCTTTACTTACAGCATTTCCAGATCGTGTAGCCCAAGCTCGCTACTCAACTAAAAATAGTTTTGGACAGAAAACTCCATGGGTTGAGTTTACTTTAAGTTCTGGGGGAACGGCATCACTTAAGTCAGGAGCTCATTATCAATGGGAAAAAGAGGAGCCTTACTGTATCGCTCTAGATCTTCAAGAATTTAAAAAAGATCAATCCTCTTCGATCATCTTAAATTCATGGGTCACCATAAAACAGAATTGGCTCTATGAACTTTCCCCTACCCCACTTCAGGAGGTCGATAAGATCGATTGGGATAAGGTTCGAAATAGAGTTACCTCTAGTTCCCAAATTCTAATAGGCCAACTACTTTTAGAACAAACAGAAAGGCCTATTTCTGATGAAAATTTAGTTTTCAATCTTTTAGTTAGAGAGATTCTAAAAACAGATCCCAATAATTTAGAATTTCTTTCGCTCCCCCATTGGGTAGTTCTCTTTAAAAATCTTTTTCCAAACAACGAAATGGAAAGCCAGATTGTTAGAATGCAGTTATTAAAAACCCACCTAGGTTTGGGAATCGAGGTTACAGCTAAACAGCTAACCGTTTTCTTGAAAAACTGGTTTTCACAAAAAAGAACTCGAAAAGAGATTGAATCTCCTGATTGTCTTACTTTTTTTACAAGCTACTTTTGTGAAGGCAATGAATATCTATTTGAGAAGTACTGCCCTAACCAGTTAACTTTTCCAAACCAAAAAAAAGTAACTATTCAATATGCTCTTGATAAAATGCCTTGGGTTGAATCTAAACTGCAAGATCTCTTCGGTCTAACTCAGGCTCCACAAATCTGCGATGGCAGAGTTTTTTTAACCGTTCATCTTTTAGCCCCAAATTACCGTGCGGTTCAGGTGACAAGCGACTTAAAAAGTTTCTGGAAAGATCACTATCCGACGATTCGAAAAGAGCTCAGCCGCAACTACCCAAGACATCCCTGGCCCGAAAATCCTTATCTACCGTTACCTCCACGACCCCCAAAGAAAAATTGAATCGCAGTTGGGGTTGTTTTTAATCTGAGTTTTAAGTAAAAACTTCCCATGCAATGCCGAATCGGATGCGGGGCCTGTTGTATCGCCCCTTCTATCTCAAGCCCTTTACCTGGAATGCCCCAGGGCAAACCGGCTGGAGTTAGATGTGTGAATTTGAATATTCAAAACCAATGCACCATTTGGGGACAGCCCAACTTTCCAGAAGTTTGCCAAAACTTCATGCCTTCATCCTGGGTTTGTGGGGAGACACAGAGTGAAGCTTTAAGCCGACTCATCCAACTAGAAATACTCACAACACCTAGTCTTCATTAGAGAATAGCTTTTTGATGATCCACTTGAATTGCCCCTTCCCATTTCATCTGACTTCCCCTATATTGCCCTCTTCTTTGGGTCTGTAGCTCAGTTGGTTAGAGCGCTACCTTGACATGGTAGAGGTCTCCGGTTCGAGCCCGGACAGACCCACCAGGTCAACTTTCTGATATTACAATGAAAATCAAAAATGGTTACTTGCATACTCGAGCAACCTCTT
>SXPJ01000044.1 GCA_005776395.1 Bdellovibrionales bacterium
CAGATTACTTTTTATCCCTACTTCTAGATTAGCAATTCTAAATGCTGCACCCGAAGGGTGCCACCTTTTATGTCACTTTCAGGTTAGTCCTATGAAAGGCTCTAAAAATCGCATCGTAATCATATCGATGAAATGCGTTATTTTATTTTTAGCTAACCTTGCTTTAAGTTATTTTGAAGTTATTTCAACCGTAGGATTACAAATCATTCCAACCGATTCTATTTTTTTGATTAAAGGATTCTTGCCACATAGAGGACATTGCGGATTTTTTTGAATACTTATTTTTCTAAATTGTAGTGTTAAGAGATCCCCAAGCCACAGACTCGTGGTAGAACTTGTCCCGAGGTTTAAAATTACTTTAATCGCTTCAAGAGCTTGAAGAGTTCCAAAAACACCAGGAACAGGACCTAAGATTCCCTGCCCAGCGCAATTAAGAATTTCATCCTGAGGAGCTGTTGGATAGAGACACCGATAACAAGGACCCTTAGGTGAAAACACCGAAATTCTCCCCTCAAAACTAGTTACAGAAGAAAAAATATTGGTTTTATTAAGAAAATAACAGGCATCATTCACCAGGTAGCGAGCTGTAAAATTGTCAGTAGCATTAAGAATGATGTCATAATTTGAGATAATCTCCTGAGCATTCATTGCGGTGAGTTCAAAAGGATAAGCCTTAATTTTAATAATCGGATTGTAAGATCTTAATCGGGAAGATGCGACCTGTGCTTTTATCTTCCCGATATCACTTTGCTGGTAGAGCACCTGACGATGAAGATTGGAACTCTCCACTCTATCAGGGTCGATAAGTCCTAAGTTCCCAATTCCTGCCCCTGCAAGATAGAGAGCCGCAGGAGATCCCAATCCACCTATCCCGACGATAAGAATTCGAGCCGCTTTTAAGCGCTCTTGACCCGCTGTTCCAATTTCAGACAATGAAATTTGTCTCCAATAGCGATGAAGTTCTTCCTGTTCTAAATCCATAAGTGATACCTAACCTAGATCTTTCAGGGAATTCAAATTGAATTTTAGAGGTTCCTTTGCAATATTAACCGAGTAATTCTTCCGAGTAGGGATCGACTAACCGTTATTCACATAGGTCCCCCCTACAGCAGTCATATTTTACTGCCAGGGTGATTTTGGAAACGACATCACCTTCCGGATTTGGAAAGGAAGAAACTTAAATTGTTAACTGATGTTTACCAACGCCGCTTTGTCTATTTGCGTCTTTCGTTGCTGCCCATCTGCAATTTTAGATGTATTTATTGTCTACCAAACGGTAATCCCAAAGAGACTCTCCATAAAAATCACCTTTCCCTAAGTGAAATTCGACGATTGATCTCAGCCTTTTCTGGCCTTGGTATTAAAAAAATAAGGCTCACCGGAGGGGAACCTACTCTAAGATCCGATCTTATCGACATCACTCAAGAAATTTCTAGTCATCCTAAAATAGACACTCTGGCATTAACCACCAATGGCTATCGACTTTCAGAAATCATAAAAGATTTAAAAGAATCAGGGCTTAATTCTCTTAACGTTAGTGTCGATAGTCTAGATCCCAATCACTTTCACTCTATTACAGGGCAAAACCTATTATCTAAAGTTCTGGGTGGAATTAAAAAATCACAAGAGGTCGGTATTCAAAAAATTAAAATCAACACAGTGATTCTTAAAGGAATCAATGACAATGAAATTAGTTCTCTTATTACCTGGGCTGAATATTCTCAACTCGAACTCCGTTTCATCGAACTTATGTCAACGGAAGATACGAAAGCCTTCTTTCAGAAGCGCCATCGCGATTTAGGTTTTATAGAACTCTTTTTAGCCGAACGAGGATACCATCCCATTCCAAGAGAGAATCAGGCGGGACCCGCCGACATGTGGCAACATCCCTCCCATTTAACTAAAATAGGTCTCATCCGTCCTTACCGCACAGGATTTTGTGATTCCTGCAATCGTCTTCGAGTCACTAGTGAAGGGGCTTTACAACTTTGCCTTTTTGGAAGCGGAGTTCTATCTCTTAGATCCTATCTCCAAGAAGATGGGCAGGAAAAACAAATTCAAGAGGCTGTTTTATCGGCCCTTACCACAAAAACAAAATCACACTTTTTACATGAGGCAAACCATGGAATCACACGAAACCTCGCCAGTATCGGCGGCTAACCCCAACTCCCATTATCACATGGTGGATATCACACAAAAATCTCCCACCTTACGTAAAGCAGAAGCTCGTGGAGTCATTCGAATGAATGCAACTGCATTTACTCTTCTACGCGATCGTACACTTCCTAAAGGGGATGCTTTAGCTCTCGCTGAGATCTCTGGCATCTTAGCTGCGAAACAAACATCGACATTACTTCCTCTCTGTCATCCTCTTCCTATTGAAGAAATTAACATTAAATGTCTGCTTCAAGAAAATAGCCATTCAGTTGAAGTGATCTGCCAAGTTTCCACCACAGCTAAGACCGGAGTCGAAATGGAATCTCTCATGGGAACTAATGGAGCTCTTTTATGTCTTTATGACCTTATTAAAATGGTGGATCCAGCCCTATCGATTGAAGGGGTTCGCTTAAATTTCAAGCAGGGGGGTAAAAAGGGATACTGGTCACATCCTGAAGCCAACCCAAAACAGTTTTCTACTCTCCCTCACTCCCACAAAAACAATTTTGAAATGGCTCAAAGAACTGCAGCTGTGATTACCGCAAGCGACAGAGTCTCAAATCACGAAACCCACGATCTCTCAACCCCTCTTGCAAAACAATGGTTAGAAACATTTGGAGTTAAAGTTCTAGAACTTAAAGTTGTTCCTGATGAAAAGAAAGAACTTATCAAAGAACTCAATACACTCTGCGAAAAACAGCTTTCCTTAGTAGTTATCTCGGGAGGCACCGGTATGGGTCCCAGAGATATCACTCTTAATGCACTCCATGAACTCGGGGCTAAAGAGATGAAGGGCATTGGAGAACTTCTTCGCAAAGAGGGATCTCAAATAAAAAAATCGGCCTATTTAAGTAACTCTGGGGGATTCATTCTTAACAAGACCTTAATCCTTGCTTTACCAGGAAACCCTAAGGCCATCACTGAAGGGCTTACGACGCTGAAAGATCTTATTCCTCATGCTCTCCATATTTTAAATGGTGGGAATCATGGCTAGAGTTTTCAGAAATATTCTTGGAGCCTTCTCGGATGGAGCTATTCTTTTCCCTCTCATAGGAGTTCTATCAAAAGGCTCTGGTTACTCTACATTTACACTATTTTTAACCGCTGGACTTTTCTATATTGTCTCTGGACTCTATTTTAGAGTCCCTATGCCAATACAACCTCTTAAGGCCATTGCCATTGCAGCCATTGTTTCGGGAGCAAGTTTTCTTGAAGTAAGAATCGCGGGAGCTCTTCTGGGCGTTCTATGTTTATTACTTTTAGTGAGCCCAGTAATCCCACTAGCTGACAAGATTCCTAAGTTTATTGTTCATGGCATACAACTCTCCTTAGGTCTCATGCTCATTCGAAAAGGGGTTGAAGAACTGATTCCATTTTTTTTTAGTTTAACAAAAATAAACTCAATCATCATTATCGCAATAAGTGGTTTGTTTTTTTTATTTAGACGAGAAAAACAGATTTCCGTCCTAGGAATTACCGCTGGAATTGGAGCCATTCTGGGATTCTTAACCACAGAGAACACTCCAGTTATTCACTCGACACTTCATTTCGTAGTAAACTGGAAAACAATTTTACTCCTCGTTCTTCCACAACTTTTACTCACGAGTGCCAATTCAGTGATTGCCACCCAAGATGTAGCAAAAAAATATTTTAAAGACCAAGCAAGAAGAGTAACTCTAAAGAGTCTTCTTTGTTCGATAGGAATAGGTAATCTCTGTTCGGCTCTTATTGGAGGACTTCCCTTTTGTCATGGTTCGGGTGGAATGACAGCTCACGCTCGTGGAGGAAGTGATCATTGGCTCAGCAATTTAGTTATTGGATTTTTCTTACTTGGGCTTGCTGCAACCCAGTTTTTAGGAAAAAGAGTCGAGTTTAACTACCCCCCCTTTTTACTTGGAGTCATGCTGATTCTAGGAGGGATCTACCACACTCAATTGGCTAGCCCTTCATGGAAAACCCCTCAATACCGCCCTATTCTAATAATGATAGCCATCGTTTCTACTACAACGAACAACCTAATCTACGGACTCTCTGCAGGAATTCTAATTGCTTTTTTAATTTCTTCTTTATCTCACAAAGGAGTTCTCCATGATTCGATATGAAAAAGCCCTCAATCTCATTCTTAGTCATAGTTCTCAGTTAGAAGCACAAAACATTCCCACCTCCCATTCAGTGGGAAGAATTTTAGCTAAAGATATTTTTAGCCTTAAAAACATCCCCTCCTTTGCTAACAGCGCCATGGATGGCTTTGCCTACCGACACCAGGAGTTCTCTTACTCGAAGCCTATTAAGTTCACAGTCCTTGGGAGTTTGGCCGCTGGAGATGAGATCCCTCATAATCAAACCGCGCCTATGCAAACTTGGGAAATCATGACCGGGGCCCCTATTCCTCATGATTGTGATTCGGTAATTAAAATTGAGGACACTCTAAGAGAGGGGGCTTACGTTACATTTCTAAAGCCAGGAAAACTGGAAGATAACATCCGAAAGATTGGCGAAGATTTTACGGTTGGAGATTTAATCGCAAAAAAAGGAACCAGGCTTTTACCAGAACACCTTATGGCAATGGCTGCTTTGGGTATTTCTGAAGTTCCTGTCGTTAAAAAACCTAGAGTCGGAGTTATTTCCACTGGAGCTGAACTCTCTTCAAACACAGAAATAAGCTCAGCTAAGATTCGAAACTCAACAGCCCCCTATCTTTTAACCGAGCTATCATTACTTGGGACTGAACCCGCTTTTTTAGGAACCAATGCCGATGATCCCAATAGTTTTTTAGAACTCATTAAAGAGCAGGCAAAAGAGAATGTGGATATCATCATTTCAACAGGGGCAGTCTCTATGGGTAAACACGACTTCGTAGCCACGGCATTAAGAGATCTTGGAGCTGAAATTATTTTTCACAAAACAGCGATTCGACCAGGGAAACCGATTCTCTTAGCTCGCATAGGAAAAACAACTTTCTTTGGCATTCCTGGAAACCCAGTTTCAACCGCAGTAGGAATAAGATTCTTCGTTGAACCCTATCTTCGAGAGATTCAAGGGTTGGTTCAAGAAAAAAGTACCGTTATGAAACTGATAGGAAAGGCTAAAAAACCAGAGGGAATACGGTGTTTTTTTAAAGCTAGAACTTCGACTAAGAACTCTGAACTTCAAGTGGAGATTCTCTCAGGACAAGAATCCTTTCGAATCGCTCCACTTCTCTCGGCCAATGCGTGGGCCTTTTTACCTGAAGAGGGCAAAGAAATTATTGAAGATTCTTACATTGAAGTCGTTCCTTTACATAGTTGGGGAATTAAAGAAATATTTTAGTTGGAGGTATCACAATGAATTTAAATCGAGTTATTTTATTTGGGAAACTTAAAAATCTTTCACCTCAAGGCTTTATAGAGGTTTCTATATCTTCCGAAATGACTCCGCAAATATTTCGAGAAGAGGTAGCAAAAGTATTAAGTAGTATAAATCCAAAGTTCAAAGGAATATCTGAACTCAACTCTTCAGCTGTTGCCAATGATTCGAGAATTATTTTTGAGAACGAACCCATTGGAACTTCTCACGAATACTTTCTTTTACCCCCTATATGCGGAGGCTAAAGATCATGAATTCTCCACACACACTCGTTAAGATTATCGAGGGGCCGGTCAAAGCTCACCACATTATCCAATTTCTAAGTCATCCCTCCCATGGAGGGCAAACCTGTTTTTTGGGTTCGGTTCGAGATCTTAATCACGGACGACAGGTCGTGGCTGTGAGTTACGAGTGCCATAAAGTTATTGCAGAAAAAGTTCTTAATGAAATTATCACTGAAGCTCGAGTGAAATGGGAGAAAAACCTATGTGCTATTATTATTCATGGCACTCGAAGACTTCAAGTTGGAGAATTAAGCGTGGGAATTGGCGTTAGTACTCCTCATCGAGATGAAGCGTTCCAAGCCTGTCGCTATATCATAGAAGAACTTAAAATTCGTGTCCCCATCTGGAAACAGGAGCACTATATCGATGGAGAGAGCGAATGGCTTAAAGGGCACGAATTGTGTCAACCACCCCAAGGTACGGCTTTACTTTTGGCGACCACCAAAAGTAAAGCCATACCTTGCGGTGAAGATTTTTCTGAGCTCGTCCATCCAAAGAACCCCACTTCCTAGAATTCCTATCTGAAAGACCTGCTCAAGAGCTATGGGTACGGTATGAAACAATTTATTCAGTGGAGGCCAGTAGATTACCGCTATATGGAGAAGAGAGCCCAAAACCAATCCTCCTAAAAGCCATCTATTTTTAAAGATTCTAAATCTGAAAACAGACTGAGTTTCAGAGCGACAATTAAGAACATTAAACCATTCACACACAACTAATAAGGTAAACACCTCGGAGCGAACTAGCGTAAATGGAACCTCTGTTTTTATTCGATAAATAAACCATCCTAGAGTAATAAGAGCAATCGTAGGAGTCATTAATCCTATGCGAATTTTCATGACTTTTGTAAAAAGGTGCTCATCAGAAGGGATAGGAGCTCTCTTCATTTCATTCCCTTCTAAAGGTTCCATAATAAGATTGAGAGTGATAATTCCCTCTGTGACTAGATTATTCCAAAGAATTTGAACCGCAGTGAACGGAGCCGGAAGCCCCATTAAGAGACTCAAAGAAAGAACTATCACTTCAGCCATAGAAGTCGAAAACAAAAAGAGAATTGTCTTCTTAATATTTTGATAAACCAGACGACCTTCAGTCACCGCAGTTACAAGCGTCGCAAAGTTATCATCAGTTATAATTATTTTAGAAGCCTCCTTCGCCACTTCGGTCCCGGTAATTCCCATCGCCACGCCTACATTAGCTTTCATTAGTGCAGGAGCATCATTAACCCCATCTCCTGTCATTGCTACAATATCCCCTTGCTGTTGATATGCCTTCACAATTCTTAACTTCTGTGCAGGATGAACACGTGCAAACACAGACACCTCGGTTAGTTTTTTTAGAAGATCCTCATCAGAAAGTTCATCTAACTCTTTACCTTCTATCGCAACATCTCCTTGAAAACTAATGCCTAGTGTTTTTGCAATCGCAATCCCAGTAGCTTTATGATCTCCTGTGACCATTACAGGTCGAATGCCAGCCCGTTTACATTGTTTTACCGACTCTGCCACTTCACCCCTCGGAGGATCCCACTCTCCCACAAGCCCTACGAGTGTAATTTTCCCCTTAAAGAAATTAAACCCCTTTGAAGTATCAATAGCCCCCCCCTTAACATATCCCAGAGCCAATACCCGAAGGGCTCGTTCCGCCATTTCTTTTGCAGTTTTTAGAACCTGAGCTCTCATCTCTTTATCTAAGGGTTCCTCTTTTCCCTTTTGATCATAGCTAACACAAAAATCAAGCATCACATCAGGGGCCCCTTTAATGAACACATAATTTCCATGGAGAGTTTCATGCTGAGTCGCCATCATCTTAAAAACTGAATCAAATGGGAGTTCTGCCTCTCTTGGATATTTTTCCCTTAGAACTTTAAAATCCCTCCCCCCTTTCATAGCTAGCGTTAACAAGGCGGCCTCTGTAGGATCTCCTAAAATTCGCCATTGAAAATCCTGAGATTCAGATTCTAAAAGTTCTGAATCATTGCAGAGAACTGCCACTTCAAAAAGACGTTTAAGAGCAAAATCTGCCACGGGATTTAAAATAGCACCTTCTTTCTCAATAAATTTTCCTTCTGGCAGATAGCCCACCCCAGTGACTTCGATTTTACGTTGCCCATCTGTAAGGAAAATGGCAGTGACCGTCATTTCATTCTTGGTCAAGGTTCCTGTCTTATCGCTACAGATTACGGTCGTGGATCCTAATGTCTCAACCGCTGAAAGTCGCCTCACAATAGATCCTCGCTTAGCCATCCTCTGAACCCCAACCGCAAGAGCAATCGTAACAGCGACTGGAAGCCCCTCCGGAACAAGTGAAACCATTTGGCTCATGGCGAGCATAAATATTTCTGAGAAAGAGATCCCCCGAATCAACCCTATAGAGAGAACAAAAAGTGAAACTCCAAGTGCCAGGTAAATAAGTTTCTTTCCAAAATCGTCGATGCGAATTTCAAGTTGCGTCTTAGGCTGTTCTGTGGATTGTGCAAGAGCTGCAATCTTTCCTATCTCATTGCCACTTCCCGTCTCAACCACTACAGCCCTGGCTCTACCCGAAGTCACATGAGTGCCGGCATAAACCATGTTGATACGATCCATAAGTGGAGTATCAAGGGGTAAGATTGAAATGCTCTTGACGACGGGAACAGATTCACCAGTTAAAGGAGCCTCAGCAACAGTAAAAGCTACAGTCTCAATAAGTCGACTATCTGAAGCGATCGCATCTCCCGCCGACAGTATCAAAATATCCCCTGGTACAATTTGAGTGGCCTGAACCACCTCTTCCATTCCTCCACGCACTACCCGAGCCTTAAGACTAGAGAGTTTTCGAAGAGATTCCAAAGAACGTTCGGCTCGCCCCTCCTGAATGGCACCCATGATCGCATTTAAAAGCACGACCCCAATAATAACTAATGAATCACGGGTCTCTCCCACAATAAAAGCGATCCCAGCGGCAGCTAATAATAAATAGATAAGGGGGCTTAAAAATTGGCGCAGAGCCATCGAGACAAACGAACTAGGTTTTATTTCAATAAGACTATTAGTTCCAAAGCGAATTAATCTCTCTGTAATTTCTTCCTTAGATAGTCCGTGATTGGGCCTGGAATTAAGTTTGTTTAATAGGTAAGAAGTTTCGTAGGCGTGCCAAGAGCTTTCAGATTTCCGTACTTCGGGAATAACCATCTCAACGAAAATAATACACTTAAAATAAAAATGCGATCATTAGAAATATAGCTGTCACAACATTAAGATTTTGGAATAAAAGAATGAGTCTTTAGACTACTAATGACACCAAGAACCTCTTGTCGACTTGAATCATTAAGGTGCAGAAACTCAATTCCACAGCCTTTCGGTTCGATTTTTGAATCTTGATTACGGATCCAACGGACAATTCCATTCCCTTCAATGGTATGGGGAGTTCCATGTTCAAATCTAACTGCAAAAGAGGCTTTTGTGTGTTCAGCTGGCAAAGCGTCCTTAAGGGCAATAAACATTCCCCCCTGACCTATATTAAGAACACGTGTTTTAATGGCCTCAGAGAATGTTGAGAAGGTTAATTCGATTTGTAAATCACAAGAGATGGTTTCATTTTCTTTAGAACTCCACACCTCTTCCTTAGAAGATGCAATACGAATAACGCTGTCAAAAAGAACCTTTCTATCAAAGGGTTTCGGAAACATGGCATTTGCTCCCTTGTCATACGCGTCTTCTAAAGTAATGTCCGCAAAGCCAGTGATAAGCATAACCACTGGGATGTTGGAGCTTAGGCCCTTAATTTTTTCTAGCAACTCTATCCCATCCCCCCCTGGCATTCTCACATCGGATAAAACAACATCGATTTTTTCTTTCTTAACTATTTCAAAAGCATCCTTACCATTACCAGCCTCAAATACATGAAAGCCCTTTCGCTTAAAATCAAAAATGATAGCCTTTCTCAAGGCCTCTTCATCATCTACTACTAATATTGTAATCTCATTGGGTTGTCGCATTTTCCAAGCTCCTCTTTAAAAATATTCTTTCACTTATCAAGCAATTGAACGATTCTTATTGTTACTGCTTAAATGTTTCGTGATTCGCTCCATTAGATCCTTTAATCCAAAGGGCTTAACAAGATAGTCTACAGCACCTAGTTGTAAGGATCTAACCACTATCTCCTTGTGGCTTTCTCCAGTGAGCATAATGACTGGACAACGCTGAGTTATATTGTACGTAGCCATAACCTCTAACGTATAAAGACCCCCCATTTTTGGCATCTCGATATCTAGTAATATAATGTCAGGGTTGTGCTTATTTAGTTGTGCGATACACTCCCAACCATCTACGGCGACTAAGACCTCATAGCCTTGTTTTCTTAAATAAATCTCAACCTGTTTCTGAAGCGCCGCATTGTCATCGGCAATAAGAATTTTCTTTTTCATAAAAACTACCTCGAGAGCATTATCGGAATAACAGCACAAAGAGGATAGTAGTTTCTTTTACATGTTTTACATGCGCGCCGAATCGAATTGATTCAGAAGTCAACTGTACTAAGATGCAAAGCGTTGCAATTATCTAAAATCCATAGTTATATGGATTTTTAGTTTATCTCTTTTTAAAGAGATACCGAAAAAAAGAAGAACCTATAAAAACAATGAAAATAGCCATATTTATAATCTGGGCCTCTTTGGTGCTATGCGGGTTTTGGAAACTTTTTGTGTATTCACAAACCCCCGGGTTGCAGTCACCTAACGCCGATTGGCCTAAAGGGTCAAAACTTACTAAAAATGAAAGAGGCTCTACTTTAGTCATTTTTCTTCATCCACAATGCCCCTGTTCCCAAGCAACTATAGGAGAGTTAGAACGGCTTATGCCTTTCATTCAAGGAAAAGTAAAAATCCTTGTCGTTTTTGTCCAATCAGAAAACAGATCTGAAGAATGGACAAAACAGGATCTTTGGAATCAGGTAAGTTCCATTCCAAAGGTAGAGATGATTCTCGATGAGAAAGCTAGAGAGGCGATACAATTTTCCGCACAAACTTCAGGACAAGTCTTCTTTTTTAATGAAAAGGCTCAATTGATCTTTAAGGGGGGGCTTACTCCTGCTCGAGGGCACAGGGGTGATAGTTTCGGAAGAGAAGTTATTCTTTCTTACATAAAAAACCCTCTGATGACAAAGTCAGAGGCACCTGTATTTGGATGCAGTCTACCCCTCCCTTTAGAAGCAAAAGCACCTAGGAGATTAGAAAATTATGCAACCCCAAGATAATGAACTCACCCAAGAGAAGAGAAAACAGGAAATCTATAACGAGTATCTCTTTATTAATGCAGCTAAAACGGACAAAATGTTTGCTTTTCTTTTTGGGATTCAGTGGATCCTGGGAATTGTTTTTGCTTTAGTTATCTCACCCAAAACATGGATAGGAGAATATAATCAAGTTCACATCCATGTCTATGCAGCCATCTTTCTTGGGGGGCTGATTGCCTCTTTGCCTGTTTTTTTAATCTTTAGGAATCCAGGGGCCACACCTAACCTGAAAGTGACAATAAAGGAGGGCCTTCGGCCGGCATCTGAAACGTTCAGCGGCTACGCCGCTTCACTAAAAGCCTGAAGATTGTCGCAAATTTTGGAGTAGATTTCCTCGCGGACATCACAAGTATTTAATTTGA
>SXPJ01000045.1 GCA_005776395.1 Bdellovibrionales bacterium
CATGTTGTCTCCCTAGGTTGATTATTTTTTGCAAAACAATTAAACCAAGGAAGACTGCTAGAATCCAAGGCCTTTGTATTTTGTTTCGCTGTGCGAAACAAAATACAAAGGCCTAACCTCCCGTGTTATTGGGAAAGAACCAAGACATTGCCTTCACGGTTCAAGATCTGTTTTTTCACTAACGTACTCCTTACGTACAGCATTCCTATTCTTAAAGTGTAACCGCTTCGATATAAAGAGCTCTACAAAACAAATGTGGAGTTCCCATCACAATTTCAATTTAAAAATAGATAATATATTCATACTTTTATTACTCCCCCCTTTAAAACCTTCTTTATTTAGTAGCCTCTTTTGTGCTAATACGCCGCATGGCTTCTCCCCCCCTTAAACTTATCTTAAGCCCTGATAGGCTAGGCCCTAAAGGCGATGGCATATGCCAAAGCCCCGAAGGAACTATCTATATTGAAAGATCTGCCCCTTTTGACAAACTAAGAGTGAAGATCTTTAAAGACTTAGAGGGGGTGAGCCGGGGTGAAATTCTGGAGATTTTAGAACCCTCTACCCATCGTCAATCCCCCTCCTGTCCTCACTATTCAGCCTGTGGGAATTGTACTCTCTTACATCTTACCCCTCAGTTTTACCGTGAATGGAAGACTCAAACTGTTAAAGAGGCCTTTTTAAAAACAGGACTTAAACCCCAAAAATGGTTAGAGCCTATTTTTTTAGCTGGATACAATCGAAGAAGAGCTACCTTCACAGTTCTTAAAAAGAGGGGAAAGATCGTCATGGGATATTACCGAAGACGATCTCAAGAGATTACCGAAATTGAAACTTGCGAAATTGCCCATCCTAAACTTTTAAAACTAAAAAAATTTCTCAACCCCTACCTACCCTTTCTAACTAAAGAAGGGGCCCCTCTTGATCTCTTTTTTCAGGTCGTTGGCAACTCTATCGACATGGTAATGACAGGTCCCATAGGAAAAACAGGAAGGCCCGATGATGCATTCATCAAAGTTCTTCAGGATATTTTAGAGGTATCTGACGTAGCACGTGTCAGTTGGCGAAATGAGTCTCAAACTCAAACTCTGATTCAAAAAGACTCTCTAACCATTCAATTCGGTTCCCTGAAAGTAGAACTCCCTCCTGCTGCATTTTTACAGCCCACAATCGAAGGGGAAAAAACTCTAGTCGATGCCGTTTTAAAAGCTTTGCCCTCCCATGGAACATTCGCGGATCTATTTTCAGGTTGTGGAACCTTCACAGGCCCCATGCTACGACAAGGATCTGTAGAGGCTTTTGAGTCCGATCTTTCTGCTATAAAAAATCTCTCTAAGGCCTCCAGAGGAAAAAAATTAAAGGTTTATCAAAGAGATCTCTTTAAAAACCCCATCCCTTACAAAGATCTAAACCATTTTGATGCAATTGTTTTTAATCCTCCACGCGCAGGCTGCCCTGAACAGGCCCAAGAAATCGCACGTTCACAGTGCCCCACTTTAATCGGCATTTCCTGTAATCCTGCGACCTTTGCTAGAGATGCAAAAATTCTCTGCCGTGGCGGCTATCAGTTAAAAAGTCTTCAGGTCATCGATCAATTTTTAGGCTCTCACCATGTTGAAGTCGTGGGGGTATTCAGTAAATCTAAATGAGGCTTTTATGTTTCCAATTCATGTAAGAACCGCTCTTGGTCTCGAAGAGGTCTTGGCTCAAGAACTTTCTGATCTAGGGCTGCAAAATATCAAAACTCGTAATCGCTTAGTGGTGGGGAGAGGTGATCTGAGACTCCTCTATCAAGCTAATATTTGGTGCCGAACCGCTATTCGAGTATTGCGGCCTATTGCTACCTTTACAGCCAATGAAGAAAAAGAGTTCTACGATGAGGTTAAAGCTATTGATTGGAGCCCTTGGGTATCCTCAACGGGAACCCTATCCATCGATGCTCATGTCCATTCCTCTTTTACTACCCACTCCCTATTCTTAGCTCAACTCACCAAGGATGCCATTGTCGACCAGTTTCGAGATAAAACGGGAGAAAGACCCTCGGTAGATCTCGAAAATCCCGAACTTAGAATCGCAGTTAATCTCTTTAGAAACTCCGTAGAAATTGCCGTGGATGCCTCAGGAGAATCTTTGCATAAACGTGGCTATCGACGACAGTCGGGTGAGGCCCCCTTAAATGAAACTCTAGCTGCCGGAATTATTAAACTCACCGGATGGGATGGATCGACTCCATTCCTAGATCCTATGACCGGCTCAGGCACATTTGTTATCGAAGCAGGTCTCATTGCAAAAAATATAGCCCCTGGTCTTTTTAGAAAGCGATTTGGATTTCAGAAGTGGCAAGATTATGACGCGACTCTTTTTGAGACCTTAATTCAAGAGGCCCACCAAAAAGCCCAAAAGACGATTCATGAAGATTTTACTCAACCCATTTTAGCTTTCGATAAAGATCCCAAAATGGTAGCCATCGCAAAACAGAATATCGAACGAGCAGGACTTCAAAATCTGATCACAGTAGAAGCACAAGACTTTTTTGCCTTACCCCCTTCCTCTGAAAATCCAGGAACTCTTGTAATGAACCCCCCTTACGATGAGCGGCTTGCGGTTGAGGACATGGCCCAATTCTGCTCCGATTTAGGTAAACAACTTAGGGAGCAATATTCAGGGTGGAAGGCCTTTATTCTAATGGGCAATGCTGAAGCAGCTCGAGAGATTGGAATAAGAACGGCCCGAAAAATACCACTTCTCAATGGCGGCATTGAATGTCAGCTTCTAGAATTTAATTTACAGGACTCCATTCTAGCAGAAGCTGCTCAAGAGGATAAGTCGCTCTCAGAGATTCCATGGCAATGGAAATCAAAAATTGAATCCTTTAGTAACCGGCTAAAGAAAAATCTCAAGCACTACTCTAAATGGGCTCAGAGAGAAAGAATCACCTGTTGGCGAATTTATGACAAAGATATTCCGGAACTACCCTTCATCGTTGATATCTTCGGCCGTAATATTCACTTTGCTGAAGTCCCAAGAAATCATGATCACTCTCCACTAGAACATCAGCGGTACTTAGAACTCATGAGAAAAACCGCTTCTGAAATTATTCAGATTCCAATCGAAAAGGTCTTTCTTAAAGTTCGCAAAGCTCAAAAGCTCCCAAAAACAGAATCAACAAAATCGATGGAGGTTAAGGAAGGAAAGCATAAGTTCCTTATTAACTTTGTGGATTATGTCGATGTAGGTCTTTTTCTTGAATATAGAAAAGTGAGAAGCTGGATTGAAAAAGAGGCTCAGGGAAAAGACTTTCTAAATCTCTTTAGTTACACGGGAACAGCTACAGTATGTGCGGCTTCAGGCGGTGCAAAATCCACAGCCAGCGTAGATGCCTCTACTACCTATATCGACTGGGCAAAAAAGAATCTAGAACTTAACCAGCTTAAGGGCTCTCAACACATGTTTTACCGTTCTGATGTCATGGAGTTTCTAAACGGATCCAAAAAGTTTTATGATTTTTGCTGGATAGATCCTCCAGTTCATTCAGTAAATCGAATTTCAGGAAAAGAGTTTAATATCCAAGAGGATCATGTGACCCTTTTAAGACTTGCTTTGGATAGAATTCGTCCCAATGGAAAGGTTTTTTTCACAACCAATTGCCAGAGTTTTCAGCTTCAGGAATGGGCCCTTAAAGAATCTTGTCAAATTGAGTTAAAAGAGATGACTCATGCACTCACACCGATCGACTTTGAAAAAACAAAACCTTTTAAAGCCTGGCTCATCGAAAAAAAATGAAATTATCATCTCTACTCACCTGCTTTATCCTCTGCTTAAATTTAATTCCAATTAACAGCTTTTGTTCCGATTCGATCGTACTGTTTAACGGGAAAGATCTTAATGGCTGGGTGAGTACAAAAACCTTAGGAGTAGCCCCCTGGAAAGTAGCTGAAGATTATTTAGAGGTTGTACCTGGAACGGGTGATATTCAAACTCGAGAAGTTTTTAATGATTTTGATCTTCATGCAGAATTTTGGATCCCCTATCTTCCCGATAAAACAGGGCAGGATCGCGGCAATAGTGGAATCTTTTTGCAGGGACGGTATGAGATTCAGGTATTAGACACCTGGGAAAACGAAACCTATCTCGATGGAATCTGTGGATCACTTTATAAAATAATTGCTCCAAAATTCAATGCCAGTCTCCCTCCTGAAAACTGGCAAACCTATGATATCCATTTTATCTCACCTAAAGTGAATAAAGCGGACCAGATTTTAGAGGCAGGCGAGGTCACAGTTATTCACAATGGAAAGACCGTCATCGATCGAGGAAACTTTGTTCATCCCACCGGATCGGCCAAGAAACAAAAACAGGGGGTTCCTGGACCTATACGACTTCAAGATCATGGAAGCGCTGTACGATTCCGTCATCTCGTAATCAAACCACTCAACTAAACTTACCTAACGGTGAGTTTAGGGGATCTCTTTTTTTATTTTTGTTTTAAGATTAAGTTGAGTCGTGAGATCTCCAGTAGGGATACCATTGGCTATAACAAGATGGCCCTCTGGAATATCAGTATCTAATTCTAAATTATAGACATCAACAGGTTTTTTATAAGATAGTTTTTGGATGGAGGATATTTTTTTCCCTAGCCCCTCTCCCATAATGATATCTTGAGAGGTTAAGTGATTTGCACTAACCCAACCTCGTTGAGTCAGAAAGGGATGGTCCTCAGTCACGGTGACTTGATAGGTATTCACTTTAATTTGGTAGAGCGGTCTCTTCTCAGGCCCTTTAACAATTTTAGAGACTCTCACAGGCTTTTTAAATAGAGGATTTGAGACAAAGTCATCTGTTTTAAGATCTGTAATAAGTTTATCCTCTCCATTGACCATTCGAATTTTAGTATCTTTTGTGAAGCAGCCGTCAGATCTAATTGCATATTCTGTAATTGTACAGGATGGACTAGTTGCCGGACCTACCTCAATCCAAATTACAGCAAGCCCATTGGGACCACTCAGTAGCCCATTGACCATACAAAAAGAACTGGAATCACAATAAAGATTTCGACCGCTATCTCCAAAATTAATAATATCACCTGTACCGTGAGCCTGAAATTGATTATCTACTTTCAGAAAGTTTCGTTGAAAAACACGATTAGGTTGACCAAAGGCAGAAGAATAATCCCGTGGGTAATTAGCATCATTAAAAGCACAGACAGCTCCAAGATAGGTAGAGAACTTTTTTGTTCCTCCAGGCCCAATGACCGTAATCTCAATCTTTTCTGAGGCAACTAAAGAGGTTCGAGTATAAGGAGTCGTTGCTATTTTGTAATTACCACGTCCTTGAAATGTAGGGTTAAAAGTTGCTAAGGAAAATTGCTTTCCGTTTCTTGTTATGTAAGCTGAAGTCACTCTTCCTGAAAATGGCTTATTGCAATTGAGTATCACATTTGTTTGTTGGCCCTGTAAAACTTGAGGGTTAGATACAGAGGCCGTACAGTCAGGAGGGGGAGGCTGGGATATTTTAATTTTAGAACTCTTACAAGTCCTTCCTACAGAACTTCTAGGGAGTCCTTCTACTTTAGCTGAAAGAGTTGCACTTCCATAGTTATCATCAAAACTCCCATCAGAGTTAATCCAAATTCCAGAGGATTGGAGTTGATATAAATTAGTTGGGATCGTAACCTCTGCAGTTCCTACAAGTTCCCACTTACCTAAATTAGAAAGCGGGTATCTTTTTTCTGAGGGCAAGAAGTTTTGATAGGTATTAAATCCATCTCCAGAAACTTTAGCGGTGCTAAAGATGCTGTCTATGGATAATTGGACCATGACCTTTTCTCCTAAGTTTGAAGAGGACTGTTCAGCAATCAATTTACAATCAGGTTCTGGGAGATTAATAGGAATTTGAGCTCGAGTCTTACCTACAGTGACCTCAACAGCAGACATCACAAGAGGGGCATTAGAATCTCTTATTATGTTATGAAAAATAACAGGTTTTGAAGCAATAGCTTGTGTGGAGAGAGAAGCCTGGTTGTTAGTAAAAAAATCGGTCTTTTGATCGTTACTTAATCGAGAAAGAAGAGGGTGTCCAACAAAACCCGTTTGTTCCTCAGTCTGATTTCTTAAATTGATATTATTGTTCCACCCAATAAGTTCTGGGCCTATTTCCAGAGAGCCTAATTGAGAGTCGTCTAGATTAAAATGGGTAACATTACAGTCATTTGTTGATTCAGTTCCATTAATTCTTGTATCAGGGTTGAGGAGATTTTAACATTGTCCAGTGCCCAGATCTTTACTCCCTGAGACTACAAGATTTGGAACTAAAGATGATGCAGCAGAAGTCAGCCCAATGAAGTAAGGATTAAATTCTGGATTTGAGAGCTCTTCATTTGTAGGGTAAAATTCTAATACCCATTCACTTTGGGGAACTCCATTAGAATCAGTTTTTTTGGGTTGTAGTTTTTGAGCAATAATATTGAGAGCTGAAAGATCCGCCTCTTTCAATGCAGCTTCTTGAGAACTTGTGACCGAAGTTTTTATTGATAGACCTATATATTGTAAGGTGATAACAATCCCCCCCAAAATAAGTGAGCTTACAACAACGACTGCAACCAAAGAATTCCCAGTTCGGCTTCGTAATAAACACTTCATACATCACACTCAAAAAACAATGGTTTAATTTAGTTTATCAAAATATTTTACGATGCATTAAGAAACAATTGTGGAGTTTTAAACATAATGAGCTCTTTCTTTTATTTGTATGTCCCCGCCTAGCTGATAACTGATTTTGGCATCGAGGCAACGGGCACACCGGGTTGCGGTCAAGGCACCCGGCAATTGCGCAAGAGTTCAAAGATGTTGGCAGCTAGAAGGTCCAAAGTATCTTGTTCCTCTTCATTAAATTCATCAGGTCCAAGTTGAACAATGGCCACTTTATATCTTGAAAGAAAAGATCCTATTAAAAAGGCTGAACGAGTTCTCAAAAAATATTCACTCTCCTCTTCTATCTCCCCTTCTCCCTCTTTGAAAAGAGAGGGCTCCTCTTTTTTATCCTTAAGGAGAGTAGGTAAATTTAAAAACAAACAAACTCCCATCCCCTCTCAAATTCGACACGAAGTCATGAAACGGGACCGTACTTATCTTTTATAGTTCACCGAAAAATCCAACCGATTCCAAAATGATGTCATTTTATCGAGAAGAGGAAGTTTCAGGATTTACTTTAAAGGTAAAACGAGGAGATTGGCTATCCAGAATCGCAAACAAGGAACTGGGCACCTCTAAAAGTTGGATTGAAATCGCCGTCATGAATAAAATTAAAGATCCTTCCAATTTGAAAACAGGTCAAAAGCTGATGATTTTTCCAAACATTCAACCCAAGCCCAAAACGCCTCAAGTCGTAGCCTTAAATAACAATCCGATTATAAATTCAAACAATATCCCAATTACAAATTCAAATAAAAATCCACTTGATGTAGTTAACCCTACTCCTAACATCGAGGTAGCTCCCCCTTCAGTCCTTGAGGTTCAACCTCGAGTTCCATTAGCTATTGAAGAAGAGAAACCTGCTAAAAAATCTAGCGTTAAAGAATACATTAGAAATCTAATTCAAAAATTTACTCTTCTATTAAAAAGAAAAAACTGACTGCCTTACACCTATTTCCGAACTCTACCAAAGGGGGCTAAAATAGATATTTAAGAACTTTTCTACCTTCAATCTCATCTACCTGTACATAATTCTTTCGAATCCAGTTCTCAAACTCCTCGCTTTTTAACCAGACTGAATTCTCCGGAAGAGCATACCAAAAACGAACAATCATCTCTGGGGGATGAGCCATCCAGTCTCTAACCAAAGATTCTTCTATACGAGAATTAAATTGATCGAAATAAAGATTACTTACATTGCGAACGGGTATCGCTCCCGTCAGAGAATGGGGCCCTCCCATCGAAAGCCAAAGAGTTCTCTTATTTATTACGTAGGGCTTTAATTTAGTTGTATAAATTTCAACTGCCCCTAATTCAGCTTTACTAAAAAATAGCCCTCTAAGCCCTGCCCCCTCCATTCGAGTCATGGGGCCCAACGCGTGCGTGGGATAGAATAAATAGCCCCCCATGAGAAGAGAGGCACATAAAATATAAAGCTGTCTCTTAGAAAAAAGACCAATATTAAGAATCGAAACAAGAAAAATCCCTACTATCAACGGCGCATTTAGAAAGATGTATTGAAATCGGGAGGCACAAACCACAAAAGTAAGACCTATCGCATAAAGAGACAAAAGAATTTTCATCTTTTGCTCCCCCCAAAAATAATGACTCTTTTTGAATGAACAATAAAAACAGAAAAACAGATTAACCAAAACGAAAAGATATAGAAAAACGAGCATGGGCGTAACAAGTCGATAATTAGTATCAATCCAATAAAACCACTCTCTCCATTTAAATGCTATTTTAGGATTCAACAGTGGAATCACTAAAGTTAAACACAACAAGCCCAAAATCCTTATCAGGTCTAAATTATTATTCTCATTTCTCGTGTTATTCTCACCCGTTTTATTAGCTCTTAAAAACTTTCGATAAAGGAAAAAGTTTATCCCTACAATAACAGCATAGCAGAGTAGTTCTGCGAAATGCTGCAAGAACCATCTGGTTTTGTTTTCAATAGAGGTTCCAAATGAAATTCTTGGAAAAGCAGTTTTAATCATATTAAAAAAACTACCCTTCGCACTGGCTGCATCAGTAAACATTAAATGATATAACTCGGTGGCCCCTATCTCTCTGGAAAAGATATAAAAAAGCGAACCGCTTACCAGCATAAATCCAAAGCAAAAAGCCAAAACTGCACCAACTGTTTTTGCGAAACACTTTTTATTTACTGTGAAATAGTTCATCATGATTAAAGCAATAGCTAGTAAAACACTTCCCAGTCCTAAATTCTGTTTTGCAAATAAAGAGAGAGCTGCAAATCCCGATGCAATAATTATCCTCCAAAACTTCCCCTTGTTTAAATAGTCAAAAACAAACACGCCACACCAAATTGCCAAACTGTAACTTAAAAAGTTATAGGCATGTAAAGCTAGTAAGTGAGGAATACTAAGCGGGGCTACGATTATCATTACAAAAGCTAAGTCAGTTTTTTTTTCTGAAAAATTTCTAAGCAGAAAATAAACTCCAAGCAGAGAGAACATCCAACACGTATAGTAAATAAGGTAAATAAAAACCCAATGGGCTCCAAAAATTTTAAAAATAAACCCAATCAATTCGTAGGCCAGAGGGCCTAGAGCTGTATAAAAATCCTTACCGTAAACCCCTCCATGAGAAACTCGATATCCAGTTTCAAAATCCCATCCAAAATCATATCCGTTAGCGACAAATCCCCAACGCACAAAACAGAGTAAAACTGCAATCAAGGGGAAGCAAAGGGGATCTAATTGTTTAATAAAACCAGTTCTATTCATGATTTTTTTCATTGCGTGAATAAAATAAATGCCTTAAGGAAGGGTAATTACCAAGAGTTTAATTTTCAATAAATTCAGTTAATTATATCACCCAACTCAATGTTAAACCAATAAAAGCCCAATAATACGGGAGGCCCCTCCGCTTAGCCTCCATAATTCCTTCACAATTTTGATATATTCTATGAAAGTAGTTTGTAATTTTTAAAAACCCGTAGAACGTATGCAGAGATTATTTTTATTTCTAGCCTTAATGATCTTACCTCTATCTAGTCCCTCAATATTTGGGCAATGGATAGAAAACTATTACGAATGCCTATGCTATTCAGGTTCCAGAACTGAATGTATTAAAAAAATAGATAGTAACCATCCCGAATATCGAGATTTTATTTCTGCTCAATTCTCTTCTAAAGATACCAGCCTCTGGTTATCTCAAATAAGAGCTGCCGAGATAATTCTAGACCAGAGAGCTCAGGAGAGACCTGAGGAAAGCACCTGTCTTAAATCAGCCCGAAGTCACATAGATCATGCTCTTCTTTTTTCAATTAAAGAAAAAATGGAGGCTCGACCTGATTCCTTCACTTATATTAAAGCGCTCCACGAACTGAGCAGAGAAATCTATCAATGGGCAGAGGAAAATTGCTTTAATAATAGAAATGCTCCAAGTACGCCTTTGGAGATTAATTTACCCAATCCCAATCTCTGCCGCCCCCGGTACTAATCCTTGAGTTCAATAGGGATTAATAGGCTTTTGTCAGTAATTCTCGGGATTGGTTTTACTTAAATAAAAGTTTTTCATTGAAAAACCTAACTGAGATCTCTAACAGAAAAGTGGGTTCTTTCCCAATAACACGGGAGGTTAGGCCTTTGTATTTTATTTCGCACAGCGAAATAAAATACAAAGGCCTTGGATCCTAGCAGTCTTTTTTAGTTTAATTATTTTGCAAAAAG
>SXPJ01000001.1 GCA_005776395.1 Bdellovibrionales bacterium
ACGCATTTCGCTATGAGATGAGTTCTCTTAATAGGCAAGAACAGGTTTCTTTGATATTCTAATTAAACCATTTTTGTTAAAAAAGGAGCTATTCCATGAAATTTTGTGTTCTGAGTTTTCTCTTCGTAACCTCCCTAATACGTGCTGAGGGAATGCCTCAGAATGATCAAGAGTTTATGCGCTACATGCAGGCTAAGGCAGAACAGAATCAGCGAGAAGAGGAGTTTAAAAATCCCAAAAATCCTGAGATGGCAAAAGATCGGGCTATATTAGGGGATCGAAATGCAAAGATTAAGCTTTTTGTTTACTCCGATTTTCAGTGCCCGTATTGCAAGCGGGGTTATGAAACGGTTGAAGAACTAAAAAAGAAATACGGGAAGAAAATAGTTGTTATGTTTAAACATCTTCCTCTCCCTTTTCACCCAATGGCCCTGCCTGCAGCTAAAAGATTTGAGGCTATTGCTCTTCAGAGTCCTAAAAAAGCCTATGCTTTTCACGATGAGGTTTTTAAAAACCAAGAGGGCATAGCTGGTGGTGAAGCCTTTTTAGACGGAGTCGTTAAAAAGGTAGGAGCTGATCTTGATCGAGTTAAAAAGGACATAGAATCTCCTGTAGTTCAAAAGCACATTAAAGCGGATCAAGAAGAGGCTCAAAAATATGGTATTCAGGGGACACCAGGTTTTGTGATAGCTGGAGTTACCATTAAAGGGGCCTATCCGATTCAAACATTCGAAGAGATCATCGAGAAACGAATGGGAAGTTCAACCTCTAAAAACTGACAAGCTCGAAACTTAAAGAAGCTCTTTGAAGCGGTCAATTGCAGTTATTACTTCAGTTTCAGTATTATAGATGTGGGGTGAAAAGACCCCGTACCACCCCAAGCTTCCTTAAGCCCTTGAGTTGGATTTTCTTCAAACTGTCGTCGATATTTTTCGATAGCTTCAATAACAGGGTTGGGACAGAGAGAGAGGTTTGCAGAGTTAAAATAAAGAATCTCTCTGGGGTTTAAAAAGGGGGTTTTCATCTCTTCTCGTTATCTCTCAAAAAGAGCACATTACAATGGGAAAAAAGCATTAAAAAAAGACTTCTGAATGAATATTGTTAATTGCAAAATTAAAATAAGAGAGTAAAAAGAAAATCATTGATTCGTTGAAATTCAGGCATGATTTTGTTTTAAAGGAGAAGAGCTAATGGATCAAAATTACCGAGGCTGGCCCCATCTAATGTGTTCGGGGTTTGATTGTGACAAGAAATCTTTAATGTCCTTTGATGTTGTTTATTCTTTCTTGAAAACCCTTCCCGATAAGATTGGAATGCAGAGAATGGGATTGCCAATTGTTTATAAGGTCAGACCTGAAGATCATCCAGATATCGGAATTACTGGAACTGCAATTATTGCTACCAGTCACATTAGTATCCATACTTTCCCTAAAGGGCAAAAGGACGGGAAACCCAAGCCTCGTGGAATTCAGCGTAGGGTTTTTAAGCCTTTTTTTACCTTTGATTGTTATAGCTGCAAAGATTTCGATCCCGATTTGCTTTATAACGAGCTAAAGAAAGCTTTTAAGCCAAAAACAATCGAAACTGCTTTAGTTTATCGATTAAGGGAAGATGAAGAGCTCATAGAAGTAGAAGACTACTAAACGTAGTTCTATTTATTAGAATTTAAAGAAGAGGTTATCGCTTCGATAACCTCTTTTTCATTATTAAGGATCTCCAAAGCCTGTTCTACTACCGAGTCGTCAAAATCATCAATACTCAGATAGACCACATCTTTCATAAGAGCCTTTAGCTCTTGAACTGGCTTCAACTGACCTTTTACAAAGCGGTCTAAGAAATAAATTTTAATTGGGGACTCAATTGGAGATAGTACAAGTGCCCTGAGTGCAATCAGAAGAAGGGTCTGCTGAGTCACAGATTTGCTTTGGACCCAATCACTCATACGAATATATCTCTCAAACTCACCCTTTACACTCGAGGGGCCAGCTCCATAAAACTGATCAAATAATAGCCTTCGACTATCAATAGCACCGCTGACAAGCAGTTGACTAATTACTCCGCTGAGAAGAGTCACTCCTCGATAGGTGACCCAGCGTAAACCAAATGAAGGGATGAGCATGACGGGTTTAGAGATCCCCCCTACAATAACCGTAGAAGATATTGAATAAAGGAACTGTGAATTCACATGACTTCCCTTTTCATCGGTCCATACGCAGGCATCTTTTCCTTCAAGACTCATCTGTCTGTAACCGCAGTCGAATATCAAGGTCATTAGAATATCAGCCCCGTAGTTACTGATAAGAACCTTAGGATTTTTGTACCAAGACTCTAGCCATTTTTGAGCTAAGAATTGTGGAAGTGCCACCAGCTTACCAGGCAGCTGTATCAGGTAACTTTTAGTAGCCTGTAGAGATCCTTGCACACCTAATGTCTGAATTGTTTTTCCGGCGGACATTGTGGCACTTAAAAGGCTTTTGGCGGCTACTAGAGCTTCATGGGCGCTATAGACAGAACTTCCCACAATTACAGGCATAACCGCTGCCAATGGAAATGACTGGTAAGCGGCCCCTACGATATAGTCGAACGTGTCAGCAACGCTAAACGGAAGATTCTGAGCCTTTCGACTTTTATAATCCAAGTAAGCCGCTCTTGCACCCAGCCCTGAGTAGGTTGAAATAGTAAGTAGGCTGATGGCCGCAGAGGCATTGGCAGCTGTCGCAAGGCTTCCTCCTACGAAAGTGAAAGATGCAGTTTCAGCGGGTAACGCCAAAAACCAGGTGCTTTTTACTAATAGGGCACCTCCTGCATACATTCCTACGGGAACTAGAACTGGAGCCCATCTGTATTTGTACATTTTTTCATAGACGCCGATCTCTCTATTTAATACGGCTTTGTCTTTATCAAGCATTAGCTGATAAATCTTTAAGTACTCCTTAAGATCAACTCGGAGTTTTCGAGCAAAGGAAATATGGCGTAAAAAAAGATCGAAGAAGCCATCGTTTTTTACCTCTCGAAGTGATTTTTCATAAGGTGAGCCAAAGTATCGCCACCAAGAGCCACGCCATAAGGAATCTTCCCCGAAGAATAGGCTCGGTTTCCATTCCAAATAATCTTTGGCTAATTGGATAGATTTTTCAAAATTAGCTTTAGCAATTTTAGGATAACTCCCCTCAACAAGCAGCTCTTGGTTATCATCCCCTTTTTTAATGAATCCATTAGAATCAAAAACATAATCATATAAGGTCATGGGTTGGAAGGAATGGCCCAAGAATATAAATCTACCTAAAAATACGGCCTCGTTTTTTTGCTCAGCTACAGCATTGAGACTAGTTGTGATCTTTTCAATCGCGTTGTCTTTTAATTTGTTGTTTTCTGATAAGGTGGTTATGAAATCGGACGCTAGACCTAGTTTCTTGAATCTAGATTGGTAAAGATTATTAATACCCTTGATATTGTTTTGAGTCCTGGTGGATTCAGAAGATCTTAGCTCTAAAAAGTATTCCAAAGTGGCAAGTTGTTGCATCAGCCCCTGAGTATCAAACATACCTACAGAAAAATAGAATCGGCATTCATTGTCTTCTGCGTAATTCGAGAGAGCCTTATCTAATCTAGAGACGGTTTCATTTCGATTCCCTAAATCGAAACCTTGATTAATGAGTTCGGCTAGGAATTGATTTCCTTTTTGATAATCAGATTCGCAAGGGGTTGGAATGGGTATTTTTGAGTAGAGGGTTTCGCTGGCCGAGCTGCTTGTAGAAAGTAAAAAGCTTAGTATTAAACCTACGCCTAGAGCATGAAATGAAGCCATTCTACCCCTCCAAAGTTTGGACGGGTTTTAACAAATAGCCGAATTTAATGCAATGCATAAAAATGAGAATGAGGGTAATTTCCGAGGTTGATAGAAAATAAATTTGTAAATAATCATTGTAAAAACAACTAGTTGTAATGTTTTTGCTTTTGGTGTTGTCACAACTGTAAAAACCACACCGTCCCCTAATCATAGCTTAAAAATGAAGTACTAGATTGTAAGCAGATTCTTATTTAGGGGGGGAGATGCAAAAATTACTAGGGTTATTAGCGCTTGTTTGTCTTCATTCTTTGAGGGCTCAGGTGGATCCCTCTGTCATAGTTCAAAAAGGTGAAGCTTTAATGAGGGGACGCTCGACTCAAATGGTGATGACGATGAATGTTAACCATGAGGCTTATCAGCGGGAACTTAAATTGCGATCTTGGACTCAAGGAAAAGACAGATCTTTGGTGGTCATTTTATCTCCAGCTAAAGAGACGGGTGTGTCTTCTCTTCGCATTGAGAATCAAATGTGGAATTTTTTTCCTAAGACGGAACAGACTATTCGTGTCCCCACCTCAGTTATGCTTCAATCCTGGATGGGGAGCGATTTTACTAATGATGATTTAATGAAATTAAGTTCTCTTTCTACTGATTACACGCATACCTTTATTCGGAGTGAAAAATCTGGCAAAGACAAACTCAATTTAATTGAATGTCAGCCGAAACCTAATGCTCCTGTTGTTTGGGGGAAAATAAATTACTGGGCAAGATCTTCGGATAATCTTCCTGTGAAAGAGGAATACTATGACGAAAAGGGGAAGCTTGTAAGAACCCTTACTTTCTCTAAATTTAAAAAAATGGATGATAGAGTTATTCCCACAGTTTTAAAAATTAAAAATGTGGATTCTTCTAAAGATGAGACAGTTGTGACCTACGATAAAATTCTATTTGATAGAAAAATTGAATCTCATTGGTTTGAAAAAGAATCGCTAAGAAACTCCTCTCAGGATGGTTTGAATTTAGCTGTAGGTGGGTCTCAGGAATCTCTTGATAAAGCTAATCCTTAAAGGGGAGTGTGATGAATATCTATTTTCTTAGGCTTTGTTGGAAAAATATTTGGCGAAACAAACGTCGAACATTTATTACTGTGAATGCCATTGGACTTGGAGTGATGGCATTAGTTTTCTTGCGGAACTATTACGATTCCTTTCATGAACAGGTTATTCATAACATTATTAGATATCACAGTGGTCATTTGGCTGTTTCGATGAAAGACTTTGAGAAAAATAATTCAGCTCAATTGTTTATTAAGAATTCTAATCCACTAACTGAGTGGTTAAAGAATCAAGAAAATATTTTGGCTATGAGTGAGAGGGTTGTTTTTTCTGGATTAGCCTCCTCGGCTAGAGGTTCAACTAATGTGATGGTTATGGCAGTGGATCCTGAAGCGGAATCTAAAGTTACCGATTTTGCAAATCGAATTACTAGTGGAACTTTTTTTGCTGATCACAAAGATAGATCGATTGTTCTAGGATCTAAGGCTGCAGCGACCCTCAACGCAGATCTTGGTTCGAAAATAGTTCTACTCACTCAAGGGGTGGACGGCTCGATTGGCAATGAACTTTTTTTAGTGACTGGAATTTTTGAGACTAGTTCGGAGGCAGATAAATCATTAGCCTTCATTCAGTTAAAAGAGGGGAGAAGTATCATTAGTTTAGAAGAAAAAAACGCCCATCAATTAGCTGTAGTTCTTAAGAATGAAGATCTTTTGAACGAATTTCGCACTGAGTTTGAGTTGCTTGAAGGAAAAGAACCCCATGTTCAGATGCTTTCATGGAAAGAGTTACAACGACCGGTGGTCGCTATGATTGAACTGGATCGAGCGGTGAATCGTATGCTGATGTTCTTAATTCTTGGGGTGGCCGCCTTGGGTATCGCTAATTCTATATTAATGAGCATTATGGAACGAACCCGAGAATTTGGAGTGATGCTGGCGATAGGAACGGCGAAAGAGGAGGTGATTAAAATGGTGATTACCGAAACTCTAATGCTCACTGGAGTGGGGGTTGTCTTAGGTAATCTTTTTGGTGTTTTAATTACCGGTTTCTTTAATCAGGTAGGTTTTGATTTGAAATGGCTAACCTCGAAGGATTTTGTGATTCAGGGGGCTGTCGTTCAGACGGTTAGCTATCCGACAGTTAGATTTTATAATAGCTTAGTCGTAACCACAGTTATTATTTTTTTAGCCCTGATCGTTTCCTACTTTCCGGCCAGACAGGCCGGGAGATTAACCCCCATTAAAGCTTTAAGGAGCCACTAATGAATATTCTTGAATTTCGAGAGGTCAGTAAGTTTTACAATCAGGATAGTTTGGGGGTTTGCGATCTAAGTTTTTCAGTTAAAAAGGGGGAGATTGTGGCTTTAGCGGGCCCCTCAGGATCTGGTAAAACTACGGCCTTAAATATTGCAGCGGGCCTTGATGATTTTACTCAAGGGGATGTTCGGCTTTTTGATCAATCTTTGCAAAATCTCTTGCCTCATGAGGTCCTAAATCTAAGGCGAAATGATGTGGGCTTTATTTTTCAGGCCTATAATTTATTTCCGGTTCTGACAGTTCTAGAGAATGTTGAGTATCCCTTAGCTTTAAAAGGGGTTCGATTTCAGGAACGAATAATCAAGGCAAAAGAGTGCATCAGAGAGGTTGGCCTGGAGGGTTTAGAGAATAGGTTGCCCAGTGAACTCTCTGGAGGGCAACAACAAAGGGTCGCTGTCGCAAGAGCTTTGGTTAGTGAGCCCAAGATCATTTTTGCCGATGAACCTACTGCAAACTTAGATACTGCCACAGCCGAAAAGTTGCTTTTATTGTTTCGAGAACTCAATGATAAGAACGGAACTACTTTTATATTTTCATCTCACGATCCAAGAGTCTTGAAACTTGCGGATCGAGTTATTGTTTTAGCAGATGGAAGACTGATGAACTAATGAGTAGGGGGAGTCGCTAACACCTCGTGAATAGGTCCACGAAGATGGCTTTTAGAGTTAATACTTCTTCTAGCTTTAATAAAGTGGATTTGCCAATCCTGATAGAGATCCAAAATTAATGGAGCTGATGAATTTGAGATGGCTACAATAGCTCCACGATGGGTGGCCTCTTCACATGCATTTTTTAACCTAATCTGTTCTTTATGAGAAAATCCACCTGCAGTATAAGTATTAAATGAAGCCGTTCGAGAGAGCGGGGAGTAAGGAGGATCACAATAGACAAAATCCCCCTTTTTAGCCATTCTGATTACCTTTTCAAAATCTAAATTTTTTATCTGTGTTCTCTTTAATCGTTTAGAAACTCTCTCCAGGTTATTGGCTTCATAAAGTAAGGGGCAATTCTTTCTCTTGCCGAAAGGAACATTAAACTCTCCTTTTGAATTAAGCCGATAAAGTCCATTAAAGCCCGTTTTATTCAAAAAGATGAATCTTGCAGCTCGAGAGACCGGAGTTCTTGAACGCGAGGTTCTAAGTTTGTAGTAAAACTCTTCGCAATATTGCTTCGAGTACCTATCTAACAACTTAGCTAGCTCACGGGGCTGGTCCCTTAGAACACAGTACAACTCATAAAGTTCAGGATTGGCATCATTAATAATAGCTGGGCAATTCGGATTCAGGGCAAAATAGATAGCTCCAGCCCCCAAAAAGGGTTCAATATATCGGTTAAATTTTTCCGGAAAGCGTGGAATAAGCTGAGTCAGAAGCTGAGATTTTCCTCCTGCCCATTTTAGAATGGGGCGATCTCGATGATCTAAATTAAATAGTTCTAAACGTTTCGAGTTCGCCATTTTCAGCCTAGTCAAATTAGAGAGTCCACTTTGTGAAGAGTTATTTAGCTCAGTAAGGGTTTTACCATAGAATATTGAAAATCGTCACTCGGTCTTATGTAGATCCTTGGCCTGATAATTCAGTTGCGGAGTCTTGATAGAATACTGGAGTCAGGGTAGGGTGAGGCCATGTTAGATCTAAAATATAAATTAGAAAAAGAGGGGAAAAGAAATCCTTTCTGGTTAGTGGGCCCTTGCGTGATTGAAGACAGAGATGTCCTAAAAACGATTGCAGAGCAAGTTAAGATCATATCTGAAAAACATAATATTCCTGTAGTGTTCAAAGCCTCTTTTGATAAGGCTAATCGAACTTCCCATAAAAGTTTTAGGGGGTTAGGTTTGGAAGAGGGGCTAAAGGAGCTTGCTTGGGTTAAAAAAGAATTTTCTCTTCCGATAGTTACAGATATTCACGAAACCCATCAAGCGGCATCGGTAGCTGAAGTCGCAGACATTCTTCAAATACCTGCCTTTTTGTGTCGTCAAACCGATCTCTTGGAAGCCGCAAGTAAAACCGGCCGATGTGTTAATGTGAAAAAAGGGCAATTTTTAAGTCCTTCGAATGTTAAACAGATAGTTAATAAGCTTCAGGAGTTTCAGGCTAAGGGTTTTTGGATTACGGAACGAGGGGTTTCATTTGGCTATCAAAGATTGATCGTGGATTTTGCGGGCTTTTATGAGATGGAAAAATCGGGGGCTTCCTTAATTCTTGATATGACTCACGCGGTTCAGCTTCCTGGGGGGTTGGGGGAATCCACTGCTGGAATGAGAGAGGCTATTCCTTATATTGCCAGGGCTGGAGCGGCCGTTGGGGTGAGTGGTTTTTTTGCTGAAACCCATCCAGATCCCTCAAAAGCATTATCCGATGCGGCTAATGCTTGGCCGTTAAAACATTTAGAGTCTTTAATGATTGGATGCCAAAAAATTGCGAGAGCTGGGCAAGAGGTTGAACATTTTTCTTAATCTCTGTGAATGAATCTCTGAAAAAAGGGGGAATTAATCGGTGAATTATGCGGCTGTCTTTTTAGATCGAGATGGAACCCTTATCGAAGACATGCACTATCCCAAAGATTCCAATCAGGTGATACTTATTCCCAATGCGATTGAAGGAATGAAGTTAATGGGTGAGAAGGGTTATCTTTTATTTATCATAAGTAATCAATCTGGAGTTGGACGAGGCATTATCCAAGATAGTGAGTTTAAAAGTGTTCATGAAAAATTTTGTGAGCTTTTAAAGCAGGCTCAAATAAAAATCGATGGTTTTGCTTACTGCTTTCATCATCCGGATGATAATTGTAGATGTCGAAAACCCCATACGGATTTGATTCCAAAAGTTTTCAATCAAAAGCCTATTTCATTTAAAGAAAGTTTCACTGTAGGGGATAAACTTTCCGATTTGGAGCTTGCCGATAACTTAGGCGCTAAAGGGTGTTTGGTGCTTAGCGGTAAAGGGGAGGCAACTCAGGTCGAGTTGAATAATGCAAATCGTCAGTTTCAATATGCCATTTTTCCGGATCTCTTATCTATGGCGAAATCCTTACCATGTATTATTAGTTAGACGCTGTCGCGAAAGCGACGACGACCTATTTTTTATAACTTGTACCAAGTGCCTTTTCCTTTGCCCTGAGGAATAAGATGTCGAGATTTTACCAAGTTTTGAAGGTGGCCTTTTATCGTGTTACGATTTTCTTTTGTGATGTTGACGATATCACTGATAGTCGCGCGACCTCGGTCTTTTACGAGCTTGATAATTTGGGTGGAAAGTTCTGGAAGTTTTTCTAATAGTAATTCCATTTCTAATTTTTTCTCTAGATCTGTTTTTTGCTTTTGCATGCAACGAAGGAAATACAGCAACCAATCAGATAATTTAGAATCGTCTTTGCGAAGCGTTCCCTGTGCCCTTCTCAGAGCAATATAGTAGTCTTCTTTATTGGCCTCTATCACTCGTTCAAAAGAACTATATGGGACGTATTGGTAGCCAGATCTTAAAAGTAACAAAGTGGTTAATATTCTAGAGAGTCTCCCATTCCCGTCTTGAAACGGATGAATGGCAAGAAAATGCACAATAAAGACTGCGACCGTTAAGAGCGGGTGAATTTTTTTTTCCTCTAATGAAGTGTGAGTCCACTTAATCAGCTCTTTTATTAGTGAGGGGGTATCAAAAGGAGTGGCGGTTTCAAATACGACACCCAAGCTTTTGCCATCGGAGTTAAAAGCTTCGATGTGGTTGGGAAATTTCTTGTACTCACCACGATGGCGTTCGTCCTTCGAGCTATATTTAAGAAGAATAGAGTGTAGTTGTTTAACGTGGTTTTCCGTTAATCCAAATTCCGCATAATTGCCGAAAATGACATCCATTGCTTCGGCGTAGCCAGCCACCTCTTGTTCGTCTCGTGAACGAAAGGAGTAGGCTTTTACTCCTTTGAGAAGAGTTTCAATTTCGGTATCGGAAAGTTTTGCCCCCTCAATACGAGTCGATGAACCGATAGATTCAATTGTCGCTATTTGGCGAAGCGCTTGAAGTCGTTCGGGGGCCAACAATTGGGTCGCTATCCACTTCCCTTTAAACTCATCCAGTTCGGCGATGAGTTGTAGCATCTCGTGATCAGGCTTGATTTTAGGCTGCATCATCCAAATATACACCCATAAACAGCCGTATTCAGCTAAAATAACAACTTTATGGGTGTTTATGGGTGTGTGTAGAGGGCGGGGTAAAAACACTTAAATTTATTCATTTAATTGTTCGATAACTGAATTAGAGATTCCCTATGAGACGATGGCTTTTAATATTACTGCTTTCCAATATTTTAATCGGGGCTGAAGTGTTGAGAGTAGGAAGTGATCTTAGACTGATTGCTGTGACTCACGATCTTACTCGAAGATGGCAGGTAAATGATCGGGTGTGTGTTGTGCAAGAGAGTAAAGAGCTTGATTGTGGTGTGGTTATTAAGTCTAAAGAGAAGTTTTCAATCGTTAAATTAAAAGAGGGCAGTTCCCAAATAGCTCGAGGGAATAAAGTTGTTTCAGATGTTAGATCACAAAAACCGGTAGCTTTATTGAGCTCGGAACCCGTTCCAACTACCTTATTGGTAGAACCTTTGACCTTTCATTTACTTTCTGTGGGGGGAAGTATAGGGCCTAAGTTTTTTTATCCTTCATTGCACTTTCAAAGAATTATCGATCCCCAAATTGCCGTAGGAATCATGCCTAGTTATTTAAATATAAATGCATCTACAAAAACACTTTCATCCATCTCAGTTCTTTTGACTGGAAATTATTACCCAAGTGAGTTTTTTAAAGAGCTTTGGATTCAAGGGGCTATGGGGCTTGCTTTTATGTCTACTAGTAGTGGAACGATCGAACAACAATCGGCTTCATTTCAGGCTTTGGCAACTGTGGGATATCGACTGAAAACAGAATTGAAAATCGTCTTAGGAATTGCGGGAGGATTTCAATATTTGAATGACCCGAAGTTTTCAGGTCTAACTTTAAATGGTGTGGGCTTTAAACCGGTTTTGGTTCTAGATGCCGGTGTCAATTTTTAAGACAAGCATTTCAAATTAGTAGGTATAACCTATCGAAGTTTCAAGGATAGTTTTGATTTTTAAATTCGCTCTCATCTCTGTTTAACCTTTAGACATATAAAACCCTCTAATTCTAATCAGTTATTAATTTCAGTTATTTCACTGCCTGTTTTTTTAACGTTTTTCATATTTAAATCTTTGTGAAATTTTCTTCATAATTTCTAGTCGCCTTTAGAGAATTCTATAGGTTCGGATTTGTTAAATAAAAATCGAGGTGCTTATGAGTAAAAGTTTTTCACCTGTTTAAGTTTAAAGCAGTTGTTGGATTTATTGGCACATTAATTGGAGTCATAAAATGATGGTTACGGAATGTTTTTTAGGGGGGGCGTTAGAGCGATGCTTTCTTTTTTTAAAAAAAGCGTGATTAGATTTGTGGGGTTGGGGCTCTCTTTGGCCCTGTCTTCTTGTCAGTTTGGTTTCATGTCGGTTGAAAATGAAAAAGGGCCCTCAAAACAGGCTGTCAATTTCTCTAGTGATCCTGAGTTAATTCCTAGTCGATTGGTTCTCTCTTTAGAGTATTTGAAGTTAAAGAACAAACTCAGACTTACAATATGTGAACCTGCTGAGTTAATGGTCGCTAATGCAAAATCGATGGAGGTACCGTTAAAGGATCGAATTAAGGTTGAGCTTTCTTCGATTGGAATAGCTGGAAAGTTCTTTTTTGATAAGGCTTGTCTAACAGAGGTGACCTCTTCGAACCCTTTATATATAGATCAGGGAAAAAGTCATCTCCCCATTTACTATAAAGCCACGAGTTATAATTATAGTAATGGTGCCATAAATAGAGCCAGGATTGAAGCCAAGAGTGATCTCTTCACGAGTCAACCTGCAGAGGCGGAGGTCATTCGAGTTGTAACTCAATTAGGAATAGATAATCCTCCTCAAAATACAAATGTCGGTATTTGTAGTACTTCTTTTAAGATCACTTCCTTGGATGGATTGGGAAATCCCTACCGAATAACTTCGGTTTCTGATAGCAATGTGACGCTGACAAGTGGTTTGATTCAACCTGCTTTTTATGGAAACCCAAACTGTACCGGCACTCCAAGTCTTAAAATATCAAAGGGTGAAAGTGCCACTGCGAATTTATATTTTAAAGTGATCAATCCCAGTGTGCTAGCCTCAGGGGATAAGACTATTCTCCAAACCTCTTTTTCTGGAGACACAGCAGAGGGAAATTTAGTTAAGAGCGTTTCCGTGGATAGTCCTTTAGTGCATAAAGCTACCGAATTGGTTTTTGTAACTGCTCCTCCTAGTAGTTTAAATGTGGGGGTGTGTAGTAGTGCTTTTACGATCACTTCCCGAGATGGATTGGGAAATGCTTTTAGTGAGAATAACAAAGCAGTTAATTTGAGTTCTGCTTCTGCCGGCAGTTTTTACAGTAGTCTTGCTAATTGCAATAATAATGTTTCTATTTCCTCAGCCACTCTCACTTCTGCGGCTCCAAGTACTCAGCTCTATTTTAAGGTGACTTCAATCAGTATATCTTCTGCAGTATTAACGGGAAGTTTCACTGGAGTGACATCTGCCAGTGCATTAGTGCAAGTCACTCGAACTGCCACAGCACTTACTTTTGATGCTTCTCCTAGTAGCTTAAATGTAGGAGTGTGTAGTAGTGCTTTTACAATCACTTCCCGAGATGGATTGGGAAATACTTTTAGTGAGAATAATAAAGCGGTTAATTTGAGTTCTGCTTCTGCCGGTAGTTTTTACGACAGTTCTGGCTGTACATCTACACCGATTAACTCCATTTTCTTAAGCGCGAATAATCCCAGCAGTGAACAGTTATTCTTTAAGGTGACCTCTCTTTCGGTGGCATCTGTGAGTCTCACAGCAACTTTTGCTTCTTTAAGTAAAACTCAAGGTCCTATTAGCGTCTTTAGGCTTCAAAAGGACATTACTTTTGGATCTGATGGCACATTTACTCCAGATATTGAAGGTAATGTTTTAGCCCTAGCTAGATACCAGGATGGCTATGTTATAGCTGGTTTTTCTATGGATAACTCTTCTCCTCCAGTGCCAAGGGGATATGTAAGAGCTGTGAACAGCAATGGCACCCTTAGGGGAGCCAATTTTACGGAACTTACGGGTAATTCTTCTAGAATTAATTCAATTTTAGTGGAAGGTACAGATATCTATTTTGTAGGAACGACCGATATTAGTGGTAATGCTGATTGGCTTTTTGGAAAACTAACGCTTCAAAACGATATTGCCTGGAATATTGAATATATTAGAAACATAGAGGCAGGAAATATGAATGACTCGGCCATTGGTATTGAGTCTATTTCTGACTCACAAATCGTTATAGCTGGAGAACGGTTTGAAGTTGCTGTTTGCGAAAAATTAAACGGGAACTGTAATGATGGAGTTACTTCTCTTTCGAGTCCTCCAGATGTAATTAAGGCAAAAAAAGTTATAAAAGATAATTCGGGAAATGTTTTGGTTGCTGGATCATCAAATTCTCACTTCGCAGTGATGAAATTTAATCCTAGTTTAGCTCCTCTGAATTTGAGTAATCCGATTGAATTTTTTGTGGCAACAGGAGGCATCGCAAACTCAATTGCTTTAGATAGGAACGGCAAAATTTTACTCGCAGGAAGCTCTTTGAGCCAATTAGCTATTGTGAGGCTCAATAGTGATCTATCGCTTGATACTACGTTTGGAAGCCCATCAACCCCAGGTATGGTTAGGGATTCTATTAGCCCCGAAGCTACAGATATTATTATTGAGAGTTCTGGGACTTCAGATAATCTATTGATTTCGGGATCTAGCTCTAATCAAATGCTCGTCAGAAGGTATCAACCCAATGGCAGCTTTAATAATCCTACTATTAACTCAAAGAATATCTCGTTTAGTCCTGATACTTCGGTTGCAAACCGCATTATTTTAGATGGCTTTAAAATTGTGCTTGGCGGCAAAACAGGTAATAAAACTGCAGTGGTAAGAATTCATCCCTAAATCAGATCTTAGTGCGATCTCTCGGGGCGTCAATTACTTGTGTAAAAATCAACTTAAATAAAATCTCTAAATGTAGGATAATTATTAAGTCTACATTTTTCTTTTCTTTGCATAACTCAAATTAACAATCATGCGAGCTTACTTAAAAAAAGTTTATGCTAATCGATTAAATTCAACCACTGTGATTGAAGCTAATCGACAATGGTTTCGAATTGACTGGGTTGAGCTTTGGCAATTTCGGGATTTAATAGCCCTGTTTGTTCAAAAAGAGTTTATTTCGAGATATCGCCAAACTATTCTAGGCCCTTTATGGAATGTTCTTCAACCGCTTATCATGTCGGGAACCCTGACATTAATTTTTGCAAGGTTAGGTGGACTATCTACGGATGGAGTTCCTCATATTTTGTTCTACTTAAGCGGTTTAGTGATATGGGGATATTTTTCAAATGTTTTTGTTCAGATTGCGGATGTTTTGATTTCTAGCGCTTATCTTTTTAAAAAGGTCTACTTTCCAAGACTTGTCATGCCTTTGTCTGTCGTTATCTCAAAGTTGATTGTATTTTTTATTCAGTTCACTGTTTTTGTAATTATCTTGGGTTATTATAAATTATTTAGTCCACTGGGTGATTCTATTCACCTGAATTGGCTACAAACTATATTTTTGACACCTGTTTTATTAGGAATCACAGCCCTGTTCAGTTTAGGGCTGGGCTTGGTCTTTGCTGCAATCACAGTAAAGTATCGGGATTTGAGTCATGTTTTAGGATTTCTAATGCAACTCTGGTTTTATGGAACTCCTATTGTTTATTCAGTTAGCAAAATCCCTGAAAAATATAGGGCTATAATTTTTTTAAATCCACTTATCGCTGTCATTGATGGATTTCGTTCCTGCTTTTTGGGGACTCCGGCTTTAAGTCCTATTTTTTTGTGGGGGGCTTTAGTTGTTTCAGTAGGAACAGTTTTAGTGGGATTATTGTTGTTTATTATGATTGAACGTGAATTTGTGGATGTTATTTAACTTATGAAACCCATAATAGAAGTCCAAAATATTTCAAAAAAATACAAGTTAGGAATGGTAGGCACGACCTCTATTCGGGAACTTTTCAACTCTGTATCTATAAATTTCAAAGAAAAACCCTTTTTTGATCTGTTTAAAAATTCGGTTAAAAATAGAGATCCTAATAATTATATATGGGCCTTAAAAGATGTTTCATTTTCTGTTCAGCCTGGCGAAATTGTGGGGTTGATTGGAAGAAATGGATGCGGAAAGTCTACTCTTTTAAAAATTCTCTCTCGGATCACCTTTCCCACTGAGGGACGAGCAGTGATTAGAGGTAGATCCTCAGCCCTCTTAGAGGTTGGAACCGGATTTCATGCAGAGCTTTCTGGTAGGGAAAATATTTTTCTAAATGGGGCTATTTTGGGAATGAGACGCCGAGAGATAGAAAAGAAATTTGATGCAATTGTAGATTTTTCTGAAGTTGAAAAGTTTATTGATACACCCATTAAGCATTATTCCTCTGGCATGTATGTAAAACTTGCCTTTTCGGTAGCCGCCCATTTGGAGCAACCCATCTTATTTATCGATGAGGTATTAGCTGTGGGTGATGCTATTTTTCAAGCTAAGTGTATTGATAAGATGAAGTCTATCGTGAGTAATGGAAGAACTATTTTATTTGTGAGTCACGATGAGAGATCCATTAAAAGTTTATGCAATCGTTGTGTTTATTTAAAAAACGGAAAAATTATAGCTACTGGTACAACCCTAGAGATGTTGTCTGCCTATAATTCTGAGAAATCTTTTGAAAGGGTGGCTTAATTCTATTCTACGGTTACACTTTTGGCTAAGTTTCTAGGCTTGTCTACGTCAGTGCCTCTTAGAGAAGCTATATGATAGGCTAATAATTGCATTGGAATCGTCGATAGAATTGGATTTATGGCCCAGGAAGCTTTCGGAAGTCCAATAAAGTACTTTGATTCTTTAGAAAAAACTGTATCCCCTTCAGTACCCACAGAGAGTATCTGACCCCCTCGGGCTTTAACCTGCTGAAGATTGCTTAAAATCTTTTCAAGTAGAATATTATCCGATTTACCCGCTTCATGAAAAGTTTTGGGTGAGGTGTTTTGAGTTGCTAATACGATAACTGCAGCTTGCCGATCGATAAGCGCAATAGGGCCGTGTTTTAGCTCTCCCGCAGGATAACCCTCAGCATGAGCGTAGCTAATTTCTTTGAGCTTAAGGGCACTTTCAAGAGCAATGGGATACTGATTATCTCTTCCCATATAAAAAAAGAATGGATTATCCTGGAAGTTAAGAGCGATCTCCTCGATCTGCTTTTCTAATCGCAATGTTTTATCGACTAAGAAAGGCAGATGCATTAGATCGTTTGTAAGTTCTTTGGCGTATTCAGGTGAAATAACGCCTCTGATCTGTCCCAACTGAACTGCAAACATGTAAAGAAAGGTGAGTTGAGTTGTAAAAGCTTTAGTAGAGGCAACCCCAATTTCCGGACCGGCATTAGTATACAATACAATATCAGATTCTCTAGCTAGTGAGCTTTCTCTCACATTGCATATGGAAAGAGCAGGAACTTCATGTACTCGAGATTCTCGTAGTGCGGCTAAGGTATCTGCAGTTTCTCCTGATTGGGAGATAAGCAAAGTTAGAGAGTTTTTTTCAAGAACAGGTTGCCGGTACCTAAACTCGGAACCAAAATCAACATCGGTAGACACTCTAGCAAATTTTTCTAAATAATACTTTCCGACTAATCCTGCATGTCGAGCCGTTCCACAGGCGACAATAGAAATTCGATTAAGATTTTTTAGTTTGTCTTGGAGTTTTTTAAGCTCTGGAATTTGAATGGTTTCGCTAGTGGGATCGATATTTCCGCTAATGGTATTGGCAATTGCTTGGGACTGTTCGTGAATCTCTTTCAGCATGTAATGTCTGTAACCTGATTTTTCCATCTGATCGGCAGTCCAATGGAGTGTTTTGATTTCAGGTTTTAGCAGAGTCCCCTCTGGAGTAAATATTTCGACCTCTCCTTTTTTACAGAGAGCTATTTGCCCATCTTTTAAATAGATAACTTTATTAGTTCTATTCAAAATAGCTTGAACATCCGAAGCTAGGTAGTTTTCATTTTTTGTTAAACCTACAATTAAAGGGGCTCCATTTGCGACCCCGATCATCTGATCTGGCTGATTGTCATTAAGCGCTACAAAAGCATAAGAGCCTTTTAGGGTAGGCAATATTTTTAAACAGGCCTCTTTTAGAGAGAGCCCTAATTTAATGGCCTGATTAAAAAGATGGGCTAGAATTTCAGTGTCGGTATCACTTTTAAAGACGGCATTAGATTTTTCTAAATGCGATTTGTGCTCGAGGTAGTTTTCAATAATTCCGTTGTGAACTAAGGTGACAGCTCCTACTTGATGAGGATGAGCATTGTTTTCAGTGGGGGCACCATGAGTGGCCCAACGAGTGTGGCCTATTCCTAAGGAACCATTGAATTTTTTTGTAGAAAGCTTGGTTTCTAGTTGGTTGATCTTACCTTCAGATCTGAATACTAGGGTTTTATTGTTTTCCAGAATCGCAATTCCAGCTGAATCATAACCTCGGTATTCTAATTTTTTAAGACCGTCGAGAAGAATGCCTTTGGGATCTTGAATGCCATTATAGCCAATAATTCCACACATAGATGTAGACTCTCCTCTATTTTCTGAGCTCTTACAACTCTCTATCTGTCGGCAAAAGTAAATGGGGAATATTACAAGGTCAACCTAATCTGTTTTCAAACTGAAGAGTTTTAGGAGAGGCGAACACATGGTTTTCAAGGGCCCAGAGGTAAGCACGAGCAATACCCTCTTTCAATGGAGTAGAGGGTTTCCAGCCTAAGCTTAAGATCTTATCGATGTTTAATACCTTTTTGGGGGTGCCGTCCGGTTTACTCTTATCAAAAACAATATTACCTGTGTACTCCACAACCTCTTTAACCTGATAAGCGATTTCAGCAATACTGAGCCCCTCTCCAGTTCCTATATTTATCACGTTACCCGATTGGTATTTGTCCATGAGCAGAATAAGTGCATCAGCTAGATCATCGGAATATAGGAGTTCTCGAATGGGATTTCCACTACCCCATACGACAACATTCTTAGCCCCATTCATCTTAGCTTCATGAAACCGTCTGATGAGGGCTGGAAGTACATGGCTATTTTGGGGGTGAAAGTTATCAAAAGGTCCATAAAGGTTGGTAGGCATGGCGGCTATAAAATCTTGGCCATACTGAGAACGATAGAACTCACACAGTTTAAGGCCGGCGATTTTAGCAATTGCATAGGCTTCATTTGTGGGCTCTAAGGGGCCTGATAAAAGGTATTCCTCTTTAATGGGTTGAGGACAATTTTTTGGGTAAATACAGCTGCTTCCTAGATAGACGAGTTTTTTAATTTTATTTTTGTAGGCAGCATGAATGATGTGGGTTGCAATGGTTAGGTTTTCGTAAATAAAGTCAGCTGGAAATGAGCTATTGGCAAGGATTCCCCCCACTTTAGCGGCTGCAACAAAAACATAATCGATCTCATTTTCTTCAAAAAAACGATTAACGGCGGCTTGGTTGAGTAGATTCAGTTCATTTCGAGTTGCGGTGATTAGATTATTTAGCCCTCGTGATTTCAGTGCTCTTATTAAAGCAGAACCCACTAGACCTTGATGACCGGCAATATAGACGCGACTATTTTTATTCATAATTTTCTATTCGTCTTTTAATGATTTTGCTTAACCGTAAAGAAGCAGCCCTATAATTTTAGCATCTTTTTTTATAAGGTTTGAGAGAGAAATATGATGCGTTAAGTTAGGGGGTGTTTTTAAGCTGTTCTTGAAAATCGACTTAGAAACTGCTTAAGTCCGCAGGGATCAAATAATGCTGGAGGTAAGTTGGAGCCTGTTTTAAACATAAATCACAAGAGACAGCAGTTTATTCTCAAGTGGAGTCTTATCGCCATTTCGTGTGTCCTTTTGTATCTTTTAGCCTTTAATTATCTTATTGATAAGCGACCCTTTGTAGAGTGGACCCTAATCAAAGGCGGTTCAAATGAGGAGGTGCCTGAATCTCAGTTGATTAAGATGCCAGATGGAAAGGTGTTTTTGATTAACGCAGGTGATGCCTCGGGGAGCCTTCTACCGTATTTAAAGAAACAAAAAATAAAAGATGTCGATCTACTTATTTTAACTTCAACTTTGCCTAAAGCAATTTCAGGTATTCATGGACTCATTAATACGGGCGTAAGAATTAAAGAGATCAGAACCCATTCATTTTTATCTCAAACGACTGAGTGGGAAAATTTAAAAACCTTGATTCAGAGTAAGTCTATCATTGATAGCCCCTTGGAAAGTGAAGAGATTTTATATCGAATGGGGGCGACTGAATTTAGATTTATTTCGAAATCGAAGGATTTAGTACTTCTCAAGATGCTTCATGGTACGAACAAGGTTTTATTAATGTTGGGCGATGCTTCGAGTTTAAATCATGAGATCTCTCAGATGAATTGTGAGGATCTGAAAGTTGATATTTTACTTAATTATTTAAATATAAATCCTTCAATAAAAAGCAGTATGGAGCAAGCGTGTTCTCATTCTTATATTGATTTAAGTCGGGAGATGGGGACATTTAAAATTCTTTTAAAAGGGGACTCTTTTAAGTGGAAGCGTGGGCGCTAAAGCTTTCTTTGAATAAAATTCGACCTCTGCGAAAGAATAGTCATTAATTCTTTTATACTTGTAATTCGAAAATCAGACTGCACATTCTGATTGTATTCACGAATCCATAGAATACTTGAAATCCCACATTTCTTAGCTGCTAAAGTATCTTTTTCAGTGTCTCCCAAGAGGAAAGAAGTGGATAAGTCTAGGTCGAGCTCTTTTTGTGCTAAAAGAAATAGGCCTGGATTAGGTTTTTTTAAAGGATGTTCATTTGAGGCGTATGGACAAACATAAATCCGATCTAGCTGATACTGTTTTTGATAAAAATCATGAAGTTCCTCCACGAACTTTTGAGAAATAATCTTTCTTTCAATATCAGGCTGATTGGTAATCATAATAAGTTTAAAGCCTAATGATTTAATTTGAGGTAGCCCTGCTAAAGAAAAATGGATCACTTCATCCCAGCTTCTAGGCGAGTGAAAGCTTTTATCTCTAAAGACCAACTCATTAAAAATGCCATCTCTGTCTAAAAAAAGAGCGGGGTGAGCCACTTAAGAATTTACCTCAATTTCTTTTAAGTTTTTTACTAAAGCCTCATCAACTCGTCTTAAGGTCCAGAAGGGAAGGGCTGGGTGATTGACAGGGGGATTTAAGTAATTATCCCACTTAGCACTAATAAGTTTTCCATTTAATTCTTTGGGCTCGGTTTCACAAAGCCAATGGATTAGCTTAGCCGCTTTTCTAGGATCATCGCCCCCGTGTTTCATTCGATGTAGAGCCTCTTCTTGCTCTTTTCCAATCTTATCAGTTGAGATCTTAGAAATCCCCTCCATCATCGGAGTTTTCATAGCTCCTGGGGCCACTGAATAAAAATGAAGTTTGGGATATTCCAGAGCTAAAGACTCGGTGAATCGAACCAAGGCGCATTTACTGGCTCCATAGGCGCCAAAATGAGGTCTGGGGGCTGTGGCTCCCCCTCCGGATAGATTGATCACTGTTCCCGAATTTTGTTTTAAAAATAGGGGAAGAATAATTTTAATTAAAAAAACAGGAGCCAAGAAGTTAATCTGAATTGTCTCTTCAAACTCTTGAAAGTCTAGCTTCTCAAGTTTACCGCAAGGGCCTGTGATGGCAGCGTTATTGATTAGGTGGTCGATTTTTCCTAAACGGTCCAGCGTTTGATTCACCCAGCTCTTACAGTCCTCCTGATTTTTAATATCTCCTTCGACAAAAAGGACTCCGGGATATTTTATCTTAAGAGATTTTGTTGCCGCAGGATTTCTTACTAAGACCGAAAGTTTGTGGTGAGTCTCAAGAAAGGTTTCTATGAGGCTCTCAGCAAGTCCCCTGTATCCCGAGATTAGTGTAACTGGACGGTTTAGCCCAGTTTGGGAGTGAGTTATCATAACGCCCTCGACTGTCAGAGAGATTGACTAGAACTTTACTGCCCTCGGTATCGAATCGATAGCGAAGTTCTCTGAGCCCCTCTTGGTGCATAGCCCTTCTCAGTTGTTTGTGCCGATTATTGGTGTAGAAAACAAAAAACCCTCCACCTCCAGCCCCAGTGATTTTGCCCCCTAGGGCTCCACTGGCTTTAGCTAGTTCGTAGATTTTATGAATTCTTGGATCGGCAATTTTTGAGGATAACCGTTTCTTGTTTTTCCAATGTTCATCCATAAGAAGACCAAAGCTATCTAAATTACCCGATTCAATAGCTTCAATTGTTTCGTAACCGATCTCTTTGATTCGATGAAGGCTATCGGTTACAGTTTTGTCCTCTTTTTTTACAGAGCTATCTTGGTGTTTTAAAATTTCATCAGCAGAACGGGTCATCCCTGTGTAAAAAATCAAAGTGTTCCTATTGAGTTCATCCATTATGTCGTAAGAGATAGGCACTCTACGGATATTTACCTTGCCCGATTTTTCAATTTCCAAAATGGGGAGCCCACCTACAGCTGCTACATATTGGTCCTGTTTGCCTACGGGCTTTTTTAGAACCTCCATTTCTAGATAGCAGGCTGTTTCTGCAAGTTGGGGTTGGCTTGGAATATCTCTTTTTAAGGATTGAAGCGCATGAAGTAGCCCCACAACATAACAGCTCGAGGATCCAAGCCCTGTGCCGGCAGGAATGTCGGCCATGGAGAGAATTTCAATGGCGTTTTCAATCCCTGTAAATTCCAGAGCGGCTTTAGCCAATTCGTGTTGGAGCTCTTCAACTGACTCTACGCATTCTGATTTAGAGTACTTAACCCGAACTAAATCATCCACAATAGGGCGGTTAACTGAAATAAACATGTACTTATCAATGGCTGCGCTGAAAACTAAGCCCCCATACTTGCTGTAATAAGAGGGTAGGTCGGTTCCTCCACCCCCTAGGGTGAAGCGAAAAGGAGTTCGAGTGATGATCATATGGCTACACTATAGATAGGGATTGTTTTCTGTGTCAAAGGCTAAAAACCTAAGACTCATAGCTGTTCTCAGTGAATAAATTTTGAGGCTAATTGAGGAGCACTAGAAAAGCCTTTTCGCAAAGTCTCGGTGTGCCATTGGGGTAATTTTATGAGGGTTCATTCAAGAATTTGGATATGAAAGTGGGGCGTACAGTGACTTTCTTTGGAACTGGTAGCCCCACTTTCATATCCAAATTCTTGAATGACTCCGCTTTTTACCATGTGCTGTGGCTCACCTAGAACTGTTGTAAGACTCAAGTCCATGTTGCTCTTTGGAATCTATTCAGATATCAAAATTGGATGAAATTAAGTCTAATTATTCCCACTTTTAATGAGGCCAAAAAAATCCACCTCGATTTAGACGCTGCAAATCAATTTTTAAGGGCTCAACCCTTCGATTCTGAGGTTCTGATAGTTAATGATGGGAGCCGGGATGAGACTCAAAAAGTAGCTGAAGAGCTTTGCGGTAAATATTCAAACGATAAAGTAGCTTTCAGAGTTCTTAGTTATGGAGAAAACCGTGGCAAAGGGTATGCGATCCGCTATGGAGTAAGTCAAGCTAAGGGGGATTTGATCGCCTTTGCGGATAGCGGTCTTTGTGTTCCCTTTTCCTTTTTAACCTACGGAATAGAAAAAATAGAGAGAGGGGCCGATTATGCATTGGCCTCAAGACGTTTAAAGGAAACTAAGATTAAGCGACAGCAGCCGTTGTATAGAAAGCTAGGCTCCAAAGTTTTCTGGTTTGTGGTCAAAGGGTTTATGGGAGTTCAAGTTTCTGATACTCAATGTGGTTTTAAAATTTATTCAAACAAAGCGGCTAAAACTATTTTTCATCGAGTTCAAACGGATGGGTTTATGTTTGATATCGAGGCGCTTTTAGTGGCTAAAAAGCTTAAACTGAAACATGCAGAATTTCCTGTGGAGTGGTCCAATGATAGCGATACCCGATATCACCCGATTTGGGGGACCTTAAAAAACTTAAGAGAGTTGACTGCCATTCGTTTAAGGAGTTTTTCGACCCATGCGTGAGAGAATCGTAGTTACAGGGGCTGCAGGTTTTATCGGAAGTAACCTATGTAAAATGTTGCTTCAAGAGGGATACTCAGTCGTTGCTATTGATAATTTATTAGCAGGCACGTTAGAGAATTTACCGGAAGGGGTAGATTTTAAAAAGGTGGATGTCTGTGATTCCGATTTCTCCCGTTATGTCGAAGGGGCGATAGCTGTATTTCATTTAGCGGCTAGAAACTGCCTAGATGATTGCGCTAAAAACCCTGTGGATACGGCACGGATCAACGTGATGGGGACCGCTAATGTCCTACAGGCTTGTGTTGAATATAAAGTTCCTCATGTGATCTACTCAGATACTTCGGCCGAGTATGAGGGAATTAATATGTTTCCCTCAAAAATAGATTCAGTAAAGCCTATGTCTATCTATGCGTGTAGTAAACGTAGCGGAGCTTTAATGGCTGAAGGGTTTAAGAACTATTACGGACTTAATATTTCAACAGTTCGTTATTTTAATGTCTATGGCCCTGCTCAAGACTGGAGAAGGGTTATTCCTCCTGTGATGAGTGCATTTACGATTAAGCTTCTTCAAGGTGAATCTCCTTTTATCTATGGAACTGGAGAGAAAAGAAGAGACTTTATTCACGTAGATGACATCAATCGATTTCATCTCATGTTAATTAGAGAAAAATTGATTCAGGGTGGAACTTATAATTTAGGTTCTGGAGAAGATTATTCGATTTTAGAAATCTTTGAGAAGATTGAAAGTGAAATCTGTTCTGGTATTAAACCTATTTTTAAACCTGAGTTATCTGGTGAGGCATTTCGTACACTGGCCGATATCTCGGAAACCTGTAAAACGGGATGGACTCCTCAGGTGACTTTGGAGGCGGGGATTAAATCTTTTGTGGCCTATACTCGAGAGAGACTGAGACTAGGCTAAAAAGATAGAGAGACTCTTTATGATGAATCATGGAAGGCCGGTAGCTCAGAGACATAACCGACAGATTTAGCGTGTGCGTTGAAAAAATACGGTTTTCATAAAATTCCGAGCACGCTCTAAGACAGAGCATTCAAGGGAATGTGTAAAAAACATCACAGTTGTTCAAATGGCCAATATGTCGCAAAATGTTAAAGTAATCGTAGCAACCAATCATTGCTTTTCGAGGTTCTTCTATGCTTCCGACGGTACGTGTGAAAATAAATACATTACCTGCTGCAGCCGTAACTAAAAATAAAGTTTATGAGCCGTCAGAAAAAAGGAGGAACGAAGCAATACTCAGGTAGCTCTGATGAAGTTAATTCTCTTTTATCTCGCTCTTTAATAACTCGATAGGTTTGAAATAATACTGATCGTAAGTTTTGTGATAGCCCGACCAGCGCGACGCATTGTTTTCGGCTGTCATAAAGGTCTGGATGCTATTGATTCTGGAATCCATGTGATCAAGCTGATGGAGAAGTTCGGCCTCAAGTGTATGAGGTCTTTTAGGCGAGCCGTGTTCGAGCTTTCCGTGGTGAGAGAGAATAAGGTGTTTCAAATGAAGTTCTAGCTCTTTAGGGAAATTGGAAATCTCCTGAATTTTTCTATCGATCAATACAACACCTATCGCGATATGGCCCACGAGCCGACCTTCATCGGTATAACCAAATTTTCCTTGGTAGCTTAGTTCAAAAATTTTTCCAAAATCGTGAAAAGCAGCTCCAAAGATCATAAGACTTCGATCGATACCTGCATAGAAGGGCAGAACAGCATCGATCAAATCACAAAGTTGTACTGAATGAGTTAATAGTCCTCCAATAAAAGCGTGGTGAATTGTTTTTGCCGCTGGACATACTTTGTAACGAGTTGCGATTTCGATATCGTACAGAAGTTTAAGACCCAGCTCTTTAACCCAAGGGTTATCTAATGATTCAAAAATTCCAATAAGTTTTTGATAGAGGACTTCAGTATCAGTGTTGCTTTTGGGTAAATAGTCTTCAATTTTGGTTTCAGTTGCAGGAAGTGAAATCAAATGATCAATCACTAATTGATTTCGATTTTGGAACACATGGAGTTTTCCCCCAACAGCCACGATATCCCCCTCAGAAAATGTGGTGCTTAATTCTTCGGCATTTTCCCAAACCCTTCCCTCAAGATCTCCCGTACTGTCTGAGAGTAGGATAGCTAAGTAAGGTTTTCCATTTTTCGCATAAAAAACATTTTTGGATTTAACTAAAAAGGATGTTCTAAGGGTCTCTTTTGGTTTTAAGTCTTTGATAAATAATGATTTTTGCAATAGGCTTGCTTCAAGTTCCATAACTCTTCTATCCTCTTTAACCTTTACCCGTAAGTCTGTTCTAAGTTAAGAGGGTTTTATCGTATTTTATTGCATAATGTCAATTGCTACTAAATAGTTGAAGTCTGAGAGTTTTTACTATAAACGTACGGTACAAATTTTTTCTTTTTGAGAAGAAAGGGTTCTATGAAAAAGATACGAGTCGGTATTAACGGGTTTGGCCGCATTGGTCGAGTCACTATGAGGCTCCTCTCGGAGCGCCCTGAGTTTGAAGTTGTAGCTATCAACGATCTCACACCGACTGAGCAAAATGCTCATCTTTTAAAGTACGACTCGGTCCATGGAGTTTGGGACCACAACGTGTCTTCCACTAAAGATACTCTCTGCGTTGATGGAAAAGAGATTCGAGTTTTTAATCGCAAAGATCCAGCTGAAATTCCTTGGGGAGAACTTAACGTTGAGATCGTAATTGAATCGACCGGAATCTTCACGGATTTTAACGGAGCTTCTAAACATCTTACAGCGGGAGCTAAAAAAGTTATCGTGTCAGCTCCTTGTAAAGACGAACACAAGATTAAAACTTTAGTCTATGGGATTAATCATGAGAGCTACAATCCCGCGAATGATAATATTGTTTCTAACGCATCTTGCACCACTAACTGTTTAGCCCCTGTGGTTAAAGTTCTTAATGACAACTTTGGTATTGAGCGTGGCCTTATGACTACAGTTCATTCCTATACTAATGATCAAAGAATTTTGGATTTGGGCCATTCTGACTATCGTCGAATGAGAGCGGGATCTTTAAATATGATTCCGACCACGACAGGTGCTGCTAAAGCTGTGGGGCTAGTTATTCCTGAACTGAAAGGAAAACTCACTGGACTTGCTGTGAGAGTTCCGACGCCTAATGTATCCCTAGTTGATTTCGTGGCCGATGTAAAAAAGCCTACGACTGTGGAACAGGTGAATGCGGCCTTTGAAAATGCGGCTAAAAGCGCCCCTTTGAAAGGTGTCTTGCAGGCCGTGAAAGAACCTTTAGTCTCTTCTGATTTTAACGGAACCTCTTGGTCTTCTTCGATCGATATGGACTCTACTATGGTTGTTGATGGAACTATGGTGAAAGTGCTTTCTTGGTATGATAACGAGACTGGCTTTTCTACTCGTATGTTAGATCTTGCAAACTACATGGCCCAAAAATCGAATGGGTAATCAAAGTTTTAAATGAAGATCTCCTATCCAAAACTAACTGAGCTCGAATTTAGAAATAAACGTGTCTTTATTCGAGTTGATTTTAATGTCCCTTTGAAACAAGTGGGGGCAAATTATGAGGTCTCAGATCCTCGTCGTATTGAAGAGGCTCTACCTACGATTCGTTATGTGATTGAGCAAGGGGGAAAAGTTATTTTAGGTTCCCATTTAGGACGCCCCAAAGGTCAACCTAATCCCAAATATAGTTTAGAACCTATAGGAAGTTACCTGAGCGGAGTTCTTGGTAAAGATGTGCTTTTGACGGAAGATTGTGTGGGCGATGCTCCAAGAGGTCTTTCCCATCAAATGCGCGTGGGTGATGTGATGCTTCTTGAGAATCTCAGATTTCATCCAGGAGAAGAGGAAAACTCTCCCGAGTTTGTGGCTCGACTTGCTGAACTTTGCGATGTGTATGTAAGTGATGCATTTGGAACACTTCATCGTGCCCACGCTTCAACTGAGGGGCTTCCCAAAGTTATTAAACAAAGAGCCATGGGTTTTCTGGTGGAAAAGGAACTTAAGTTCTTAGCGCCGCTTAAGGAAAACCCCAAACGACCGTTCTTGCTTTTGATGGGGGGGGCTAAAGTTTCCGATAAAATTGGGGTTTTGGAGTGCTTTCTCCCGAAAGTGGATAGCATTGTTATTGGTGGAGCCATGGCCTATTCCTTCTTGGCGGCTAAAGGTTTTAAAGTAGGAAAGAGTCTCTGCGAGGAGAGGCAGGTTCAATTGGCTCGAAAAATTTTAAAAGGGGCCGCGGCTAGAAATATCAGAGTGGTTCTTCCTGAAGACCATGTCGTAAGTCTTGCCTTCGGTGACACTCAAAATGTTTCGATTACTCAAGGGATCGACATTGCTGATGATAAATTAGGTTTAGATATTGGGCCTAAAACGGTAGATAAAATCGGAGCCGCGCTAGAAACCGCAGAAACAGTTTTTTGGAACGGTCCCATGGGAGTGTTTGAAGAGCCCGTTTTTGCTAAGGGAACCTTTGAGGTGGCAAAACTTATAGCTCAAAGCAAAGCTGTAAAACTTGTGGGGGGCGGAGACTCGGCGGCCGCTATTGTACAAGCGGGTCTTGAATCCTCTTTTGATTTTATTAGTACCGGTGGCGGAGCCACTCTTGAATATTTAGAGGGTAAAAATTTGCCCGGACTCAAAGTCTTAGAAATCGTTCAAAAGCCTTAATCTGAAATTGGTAATTTATGGAACAGCGAAAACCTCTTTTCATTGCTAACTGGAAGATGAATAAACTCTCCAAAGAGGTAGTTGCATTTGTTCCCATCTTCTATGAAGCGATTCAATCGGTGAGTCAAAAATGCGAGATAGTGTTAGCTCCAGTGGCTGTTTATCTTTCGAAGCTGATTGAAGCGACTCGTTCCACATCTATTCAAGTGGCAGCTCAAAATTGTGGAGGGGCGAAATCGGGAGCATTTACGGGGGAGATTTCCCCGGTCATGTTGAAGGAGCTAGGTGTAAACTGGGTTATTTTGGGCCATTCTGAACGACGTCATGTATTTAAAGAGGATGAGGCTTTAGTGAGTGCCCGATTAAAAGCTGCCATCGAAGAGGGGCTTCTTCCAGTCTTTTGTGTGGGGGAAAAGCTTGAGGAGCGAAAATCGGGTCAGACTTTTGCTGTAATAGAACGGCAACTCAAGGGGTTAAAAGAGCTTTCCGAGAATCATCTTAAGGCTCTAACCATTGCTTATGAGCCTGTTTGGGCTATTGGAACCGGAGAAAATGCGACCTCAGCCCAGGCCCAAGAGGTCCATGCTTTTATCAGGCAATGGCTTTCTAAAAATATTTCATCACCCTTTGCGAACGGGACTAGAATTCTGTATGGTGGAAGTGTTAAGGCAGACAACTCTTCTCAGTTAATGGCGATGGAAGATGTGGATGGTCTTTTAGTGGGAGGAGCGAGTTTGGACCCTCTTTCCTTTGGAGAGATCGTAAAAAAAGGTTTGAATAGTTAAGGAGAAACCGTGACGTTATTAATAATTCTACATATTGCGATTTGTATATTTTTGGTTTTTGTCATTTTATTGCAACCTGGAAAGGCTGATGGAGGGGTTGCTTTCGGGGGTAGCTCCAGCCAAAGTATTTTTGGTAGCAAAGGGGCAGGAAACTTCTTAACTAAAACCACTTCAATTTGTGCTGTATTATTTCTAGTGACCAGTTTTATTTTAACCCGTTCTCGAAGCTTGAATGTCACTAAGAGTGTGATAGGTAGTGAACCTGTTTCTGAAGCCCCTCAAACTCCCAAAATTGATGGGACTAAAGAAGGGGCTCCAGTTGAGAATAAGACTCAGCCCAAAACTCCTTCAGAGCCTTCTAAGAAATAGTTTCTTTGAAATTTTATGTGCGACGGTGGTGGAATGGCAGACACGCATGTTTGAGGGGCATGTGCCGAAAGGCGTGGGGGTTCAAGTCCCCCTCGTCGCACCAATTTTCAATTTTGTTTATTTTGGCAAGGACGCCAAAAGTTTTTTTTAAATCAAATTCTATATTTAGGCCGTTTTGTCGCGGGTTCGAGACCAGCCTTTTTAGTAAATCAGCCCGTTCACTCAGTGATCGCGTTTTATATAGTGTTTTCGCCTTCTTACAAAGTTCGAGTGTGGGTCTTGTTAATGTGACTATCAATAAACTGGTTACTAACTTCATAAGGTCCCCCAAAGTATTGCTAGTAACTGATTGGAATTGATAAAAAAGGTCAATTTGAACCAACCAAACTCAGCTTAGACTGGAGCCGAACGTCACCTAAAAGTCACCTCCTTGATTACCAAGAAAAACGCTGGCTTAAAATAATTAAATTGAGTACAAATTATTGAAATCGAATGGGTATTTCACCTGGCTGTCACCTCAATATGAGGATAGCAACTTAGCTAAATTCGAATAAAAAAGCTAACCCTCGAAAAACTAATAGAGGAAATTGAGCGCAGAACGGTTGAGACAAATTTTACGGGGGTTGAATTCAAGCGCAACAGGGATCAATCCAGCAGAAACTTTCAAAATGAGTGTTTTGACCAATGAGTAAAAAGAAACGCGCTAAAACTAAAAAGAAGGTAACAAAGAAGCTCAAAAATACTCATAAATGGCGTTTATGCCCACCCGGCGAACACTGGAGGAGAACCCATCCTTTAAAAATACCACCGGGTAAAAAGAATCCTGCAGGTGGTGTGATCACTCGTTATGGACATTGTGTTCACAATCCCACGGGTAAAGATCAGCTCTATCCTGACGAAATTCAGGAAATGGCAAAGCAAAATTTTTCTAAGATAAAAGAAAAACCATGTCCAATTGATTTGAGGTTTAAAAACAAGGGAAATCAATACGACGATCTGATTGCTGGCTGGACCCAATATTGGAATGATGTCCTTAAGCCTGACACTCCGCTGGACCCCAATATTGTCAAAGCATTAATCGCCAGTGAATCGGGATTTGATCCACAAATATTGGCAAATAAGAAAGACCAAAACAGCGCTCGCGGGCTGATGCAAATTACCAATAAAACCAGAAAAATTCTCGCTGACGAAAAAGGAGAACTAAAAGATCACTATCTGACTTTGACGAGAGAAGATCTTAATGACCCCTCCACTAACATCTGTGCTGGCATTCGGTGGTTGTTTCGCAAACACGAAATTGCATCAAGCCTTCTTAAAAAAACAGTAACTTGGGAAGAAGCAGTTGCAGAGTTCAAGGGAGCTAGGACAGCAACCAAAGCCAGGGCCTCAGTACTGATGAAGAGGTTTAATGAGAAGTTAGAGGAATTAAAAAAATGTGGAAAATTATAGTATTACTTTTTTTTGGTTGCGATTTATCATTGGCAAATGAGCACCAAACTCAGCTACAAGAACTGAAAAAAGAATTCCCTTACGGTTTGTTGACGGATGATTTCGGTATTCTAAACAAACAAGATTTAAGAACTAATACTTGCATTGCTCGACCCACACCTTTTTCTGAAGAGAATGAATTTTCCCCCTACCCTCATTGGCAATGTTTCGAAGTTAAGAATTCCAAAATGATTTGCGAGCGCGGAAAATATGATCTCCATGAAAAAACTCTAATGTCCATGTTAGTGGTGTCCGGCACTCGGGATGGGGCCCTTCATGAATTTATTAGTCGACGCCCGATCCCTCTCAGATCCTGCCAGCTTTATCAAAGGGATTGGCGAAAGTTTACGAAGAATGAGAAATATATCTGCGTTTCTGGGGCCGAACCATCTAAAGAAATCAAAGAAAAGAAAACGATGTGGATCTGGATTTTTGGTCGATATAAGACCAGAAAAGGTTGTGATTCCTATTTTAATGGAGAGTGTGAGGGGAAGCGCACCTGTAATGGGTAGCCGTAATTATAAATTACACTGCCACGATTCTCCGTCCCTCGGCAACCTGCTTGATAATATCAAGCGCAATCGTCACACGATCAGGTGCAAGCCGCTCTACCAGATTCCGCAATAGTGACGAACTCAGGTCAGGAGACAAAACCTTATGGATTGGCGAGGTTTTCGCAATAGTGGACTATGGCGAATAAGTGGCGGAAAACCTATTCAGTCTTTTATCCGCCATATTGACAGTGGCGGATAAATGGCGGATACTAACGAGTAGTTATGGATACCCGCTACCCAACACTCCGTCGCCACAAGATCCCGCACGAGGTTGTTCACACGGACACTCTGGTGAGCTGGTTCATGCGCATCGCAGAAACGCGGCCCTTCCTGGATGAATACCTAGGGAGCCCACTCGAGGTGAAGCTTCTTCGGAAAGCTAAAGTCCGGGCTATTACCTATTCCAATCAAATCGAAGGAAATATTCTCGGCGAGAGCGAGGTCACTGCCATCTTGAAAGGGAAACGAGTGGTCGGCCCCTCGAAAGATATCAAGGAGGTTCAGAACTATCATTCAGCATTGGATTATGTCGAGGAATTGGCTGCGGGGACACGGCCTGTAAGGCTTGCTGATTTGTGCGACATTCAACGGCTGGTAACCAAAGGATTGATTCCGGAACGGCAGTGCGGCCGTATTAGAACAGTGCCTGTCTCCATAGTAAATGCTGCAACAGGGGAAAAGATTGACGATTGCCCAGAACCATACGCTTTAAAAGATCTGCTCGACGATCTTTGGAAGTGGTTGGAAGACACAAAGGATGTAAACCCTTTTGCGCGCGCCTTCGCATTCCACTTCATAGCCGTTTCGATCCATCCCTTTGCAGATGGAAACGGGCGCACGATGAGGCTCATGCAGCACTTACTTCTTCTCCAGGGGGGCCAGCGTATTGCCAGATTCGTACCCAGTGAGACAGCTATTATGCGAAGTCGTGACAGGTATTACTCGGTTATTCGACAGAGCCGCTCTCTAGTACGGCTCGATCCAATTTTAGAATTTCTTGCCGAGTGTTTTGCTGTTTCAGCAGAGGAAGTGGTTGGAGAGGGACGCCGTCTCCTTCGCGATAGCGCCGGAAAAACGCCGGAGGCGCGACATCGAAAGATTCTAGCCAACGCTGCTAAGCACGAGCAATTCTCGATGCAGGATGTAGTAAGATGGCTGCCGGACATTCCCCGACGTACGCTAGAGCGAGATCTCGCAATACTTGTACGAAAACGCGCGCTAAAGGCCAAAGGCGAGCGAAAAGCGCGGACCTACCGTTTGGCGAGATGAATGAGATTCATTATTCGACTCAAAGCCCTCGAGTGACGACTAGTCCTCTAGCCGTTATTTAGAAAGAATCTTGTAGTCGGTGACGCCATATACGATTAGCAACTCCATGAGACGCTCCCCTTCCGGAACGTCCATGCGTCCGCCTTCAATGTGAGCGATGGTCGCGTGATTCTTGCTAAGCCGTTTGCCAACGTGACGTAAGCTAAGACCCTCCTGACGAATTGCGACTGATTTCAACCCTGCTTTTCCAAAGGTAGAAGATCGCCGGGTACACAAGAAGTTCAAGAACAAAACTGGTGACAAGTCCGCCAATCATAGGCGTGGCGATCCGGCGCATAACATCGCTTCCTGCTCCAGAAGACCACATGATAGGAAGGAGCCCAGTAAACGCTGCCATGACTGTCATCAGCTTGGGACGGATTCTTTTGACTGCACCATGAATGATGGCGTTTACGAGTTCCTCTCTGGTCCGCATTCTGCCCGCTTTGCGCTCTCCCTCGTAGGCAATATCAAGATAGAGAAGCATGAAAACCCCAGTCTCTGCATCAAGCCCCATAAGGGCAATCATGCCTACCCATACCGCTATCGAAATGTTGTAGCCCAGAAGAAAAAGAAGCCAGACACTTCCAATGAGAGAGAACGGAACGGCAAGAAGCACGATCCCGGTTTTCACGACAGATTTCGTGTTCATGTAGAGCAGTAACGCGATGAGGAAAAGCGTCAGAGGAATGATAATTTTCAATCGTTCTTTTACCCGAATCATGTTTTCGTACTGTCCACTCCAGAGTAGTGAGAATCCGGTAGGTAACTTCACCATTTCAGAAACCTTCCGCTTGGCTTCACTCACATAGCCCCCGACATCACGGTCAACGATATCGACGTAAACATATCCCGCAAGAAGTCCGTTTTCGTTTCGGATCATGGCGGGTCCTTTCACCATTTGAATATCCGCCAATTGCACCATCGGAATCTGCGCGCCACTTGGTGTAGGCACGAGGATTCTATTGAGAGCCTCAATATCGTCACGAAACTCTCTTGAATACCTAACATTGATGGGGTAGCGCTCACGTTCTTCTATAGTCGTTGATATATTTTCTCCTCCGACAGCGCTTGCAATAACCATTTGCGCGTCCGCAATTGAAATCCCATAACGGGCAAGTTCTTCTCTCTTTAATTTGAAATCGAGGTAATAACCATCTGCCGTGCGTTCAGCGAACACGTTTCGAGTACCGGGAATACCGCGGACTGTGGCTTCGATCTGTTCACTCAAGTTTTGAATCACCTTCAAGTCAGAACCCAAAACTTTGATTCCTACCGGGGTACGTATCCCGGTCGAGAGCATGTCGATGCGATTTCGTATTGGCATCGTCCAGATATTAGGAATTCCCGCAAACTTCAGTTTTTCGTTCATTGCAGTTTGTAATTCTTCAAAAGTTCTAGCCCTTGAGAAGCCCATAAAACCCTTCACAACCTTTGGCCACTCGTTACGGGACTTAAGCAAAATCATGGTTTCTACCATCGAAAAGGGGGCGGGATCAGTTGACGTGTCAGCGCGGCCAGCCTTTCCGAAGACAGTTTCAACTTCCGCAAACTCTTTGATCAGTTTGTCTTGGACCTGCAATATTCTTTGCGCTTCTGCCACCGCCATACCGGGAAAAGCTGTCGGCATATAGAGCATGGAACCCTCATTGAGGGGTGGCATGAACTCAGAGCCTAGTCGTAGATAAACAGGAATAGTGGAGAGGACCAAAAGCAGAGCAACGATAATGGTTGCCTTCGAGTGCTTCAAGACAAAATGCACCACGGGCTCGTAAATCCGAAAGAGGATACGGCTGATCGGATGTTTTTCTTCAGGGTAGTAATTGCCAACAAGTGTGTAGTTTGCGAGCTTATTCAGCCAGCTCGGTCGGAATGAGAAAGGGTCCATGCGGGTAAAGAGCATTCGCATTGCCGGATCAAAAGTGACGGCAAGAAGAGCGGCCAGCGCCATCGCTAAGGTCTTTGAGATCGCAAGCGGTCGGAACAGCCTTCCCTCCTGATCAATAAGCGTAAAAACCGGAAGAAAGGAGACGGAAATTACGAGGAGTGAAAAAAATACCGAAGGAGCGACTTCCTTCAAAGCCTCAAGGCGAATGAGGTGAAAGTCCCCTTTTCTTCCGGAAGCATTCCATTCTTCCAGACGTTTATAGGCATTTTCCACTTCAACAATCGCCCCATCAACTAGCACTCCTATCGAAATTGCGATTCCGGCAAGAGACATGATGTTTGTGGTGACGCCGAAAAAGTACATTGGAATGAACGCAATGAAAACACTGATCGGAATAGTAAGTATTGGAACAATGGCAGAGGGGATGTGCCAGAGAAAAATCAGGATGACTAGGCTTACGATAATAACCTCAACGATAAGCTCGTGCTTCAAGGTATCTATCGCTTTCGAGATAAGATCTGATCGGTCGTATGTCGTGACAAGACGAACACCGCTAGGAAGACTTGGCTTCAGTTCTTCAATCCTTTCCTTCACCCTATTGATGACGTTGAGAGCATTCTCCCCTTGCCTCATGATTACGATACCGCCGACCGCATCGCCCATTCCGTTCAGATCAGTGACCCCACGTCGCATATCCGGACCCAGCTCGACTCGGGCGATCTGTTTTACAAGGATCGGAGTTCCCGACTTAGCGTCCGTACTAACGACGATATTTTCAATATCGGAGAGGTTCTTGATGTAACCTCTTCCGCGCACCATGTATTCGGTACCAGAAAACTCAAGCACCCGCCCACCCGTATCCTGATTTCCCTTACGAACTGCGTCTGCGAGCTGAGTAATAGTGATCCCATAGCCTGCAAGACGGTTTGGATCGACGTTGATCTGATACTGCTTTACAAAGCCGCCAACGGAAGCAACTTCCGCGACTCCTGGAATGGATTGCAAATGGTATTTGAGATTCCAGTCTTGAAGGCTTCTAAGTTGCGCCAAGTTAAGCCCATGAGAGTCATCGACCAAAGCGTACTGGTAAACCCAGCCGATGCTAGTCGCATCTGGCCCAATTTCCGTCTGTACGCCCTGGGGGAGCCGAGCCATAATTTTACTTAGGTACTCCACGACACGTGATCTTGCCCAATAAAGATCGGTACCATCATCGAAGATCACATAGACGTAAGAGAATCCGAAATCAGAGAGACCGCGAACCGCTTTGATATGGGGAGCGCCTAAAAGAGAAGTGACGATTGGATAAGTTACTTGGTCTTCAATAATATCAGGGCTTCTGTCCCATTTGGAATAGATGATCACCTGCGTATCCGATAGGTCGGGAATGGCATCAAGCGAGATGTGGCGAAGAGTCCAAAAGGAGAATGCAACAGCAATTCCCGTAAAGAGAAAAACTAAAAATTTATTTCGTACGCTCCATTCAATGAGTTTTTCGATCATCGGGGACCTCCCGGCTGAAGCTGCGAATTCTTGCCTTTATCCGAGGGACTGGATTTGGCGTTCTTAAGAACTCCGCGCAGTCTTGATTCGGAGTCGATAAGAAAGTTCGCTGAGGTGACTACCGATTCCTCCGAGGAGACGCCGGAGAGAATCTCATAATAGTCGTTCACCTTGGTTCCAAGTTCCACTCGCCTTGGTTCAAATCGGCCATCCCCTTGAACCACAAAAACAAAATTCTCATCTCCCGAATGTAGAACTGCATCAGAAGGAATCGCGAGTTTATTACCCAAAAAAACCTGTATCTTCACGTTAACGAAGGTGTCCGGGCGAAGAACCCCTTCGGGATCAGGGACCAGAAAGCGCACTCGCGCAGTTCGCGTTTGCGCGTTAAGAACCGGGCTGATACTTGCAACCCTCCCCATGAAAGTTCGACCCGGCAGGGATGGCGATGTCACCTCTACGTTTTGGTTCTCTTTAATCTTTGGAAGCTCGTACTCGAAAACTTCCGCATAGATCCAAACGTTACCCTTTGGAAGAAGTAAATTCATTGGGGATGCATTCCCTTGCCCTAGCTTTCGTATTTGTTCATTAGACAAGCCCAGAAGCCTCAGCCTCGTCTGGACTGATGAAACCAGTTCTCTTGCCTGCGTTCGCAAAGATTCGTAAGAACTGTTTTTCATCTGATCTCTAGAAAGGACTGCCTGTCGATATTCTTCGACGGCGGTAAAAAGATCTGGATCAAAAGCCGCTCGTCCGCTTGCGCGTATCTCAAAGTTTAGGGGAGTTATTTTCGCCTTTGCGGTAGTGACTCCAATAAGCTGCTGACGTTCAGGAGAAAGATTGAATGCAGCTCGACCCGCAACCGAAATTTCATCGGCTTGAGAATCCTCCTCATAAACGGGAACATAATCCATTCCCATTTCGTCTTTGGAAGGAGTGGTAGAGGTGATATCAGGTCGCATCGGATGACGGTAAAAAAGGATCTTCTTGTCTTTCCTGTTTGGATGGCTTTCTGGCAGTGCTTCGGCTTCCTCGACTTTCTGTAAATCCATTTGGCAGATGGGGCACTTTCCGGGTTTGTCCGAAATGATCGATGGATGCATTGAGCAGCTATAAGTTTCTTTTAATTCATGGCTGATGTGTTTCGGAGCAATTGGGACTGATCTGCGGATCACAAGAAATGCTCCGCCACCTACCAGAAAAAGAATCCCGACGATGGGGATGATCCAGGTTTTCTTCAGTCGAAAATGTTTCATCGAGCTCCCCCCAGACTGCTGCCAATCATTGCTTCAATCTCCGCTATTTTTGACTCCCGTATGGCAAGCGCCTCCGTTGAAGCGACTTCCATTTGAAAACGTTTATTGATTGAAGAAAGAAGCGTTGCATAATCGAGCTTTCCGGTAAGGTATGCTGACCGACCGGCAGCAACTGCTTGGCGGGTTAAGGGAAGAACTCCGCCCTCGAAAAGATCGACTCGCTTGTTTGCCTCATCAAGCTCCGCAAAAAGAACATGAATCATGTGCGCAATCCTATTTCGTTCTTCTTGAAGAAGAGCCTCGTTCCTTACCTTATTGGCGGCGGCTCCTCTGTTTTCCTCCGTCTGTTTGCTTCCCGCCCAAAGAGGGATTGAGACTCCAACCATAGCGGACGCGAAATCGGTTCCAGGATCACCGGGACTCGGTTTTCGGAACGTGTAGCCGAGTTTGAATTCAAGATCGGGGAGGTAATTCAAATTGCTGTAAGCAAGACGTTCCTCTGATGCCTTAAGCATAGCAAGGCGCTCCTTTGCCATCGGACCTTGAGAAAACGCCATTTCAAAGAGTTTTTTTTCTAACAAATCGGAAAATTTGATGGGAGTTTTCTGAATCGATTCGGGTCGTCCGTATAGGTATCCTTGATGATCGGAACGACCAAGGAGATGGTTGATTTCTCCAAACTTGCTTCTGATAAGTTTTTCTTGGGTTAGTTCTTGATCCAGAAGACTCGCGCTCTCCACCTGGAAATTAAGCACTTCGGCTTGAGAACGCTTTCCCAGAGCATAATTGTTTCGTGTCACAACGATCAGTTGATCGAGAAGCGCTCGCTGTTCTTTGAGCGTATCGAATTTTCGGTAAACAGCAAAAAGTTCAAAATAGATCAGTTTCACCTGTTTTGTGATCTCAAGCCGCTTTTGCCTTAATTCCTCTTTTTGTGCTTCCGACTCAAACCGGATGGCATTTTGCTTCTTCGTAAGTTTTCCAGGGAAGGGGATTTTTTGGCTCATACTCACCTGGTTTCCCGTCATTCCAAACCGATTATTCGCAAAACTATCGATCGGATAATTCATCATCTCGAAACCGAGCACAGGATCGTCATAGCTACCGGAGGGTCCGATCTCGGCATCCTTAATAACGATCGCCTGTTCGGTTGCTTTAAGTTCGGCGTTTTTTTCCAGAGCTTCGGAAATGAGTGGGGCAAGTCGCAAGGTTTCGACCGATTTTTCATCGGGGATTTCTATATGGTCCGCTATTGCCCCTTGATCTAGAACGAACAAGAGGAAAATCAGACCCCAAGGTTTTTCGCGGCCCATAGATTCACTTCTCCCTTCCTAATCAGGTATACGCCGACCACTTCTTCGCTGTGACAAAAAGGCTAAATCCGCCAATCCCACTGGTTGTTTTTCATGGCGGTGGCTGGAAAATTAAGAGATAATCAATAGTTAAATGGACCGTCACAATACAAAATCTGCCGGCGTATACCCGTATGAGAGACGGGAGGATGAAGAGCTTATGACAGGTTATATCGCAGGCGACGAAGCAGCTTTCTATGAGCTGTACCGACGGTACCGCCCCAGGGCGTATGGATTTTTCTCGAAAAGAGTCCGAGAACGCACTGTCGTCGATGAGCTTTTTCAGCTCGCCTTCTTAAAGCTTCATAGGTCGCGTGAGCGGTATCAGCCTGGCCGACTTTTTTCGGCGTGGTTTTTCACGATTTGCCGAAATGTTGTTATCGACTATTTCAGACAGCAAGGGCGGCTTCCCGAGATAGTGAATACCGAAGCGGCTATTGAGAACGCTTCTGCTGCTGAATCGATCCGAACTGACTCTGCTTTGCCGACCGAGCTTCTTGAAACTCTCTCTGCAAACCAGAGAGAAGCTGTTCGTCTACGTTATGAAGAGGAACTCGATTTTGAAGAAATTGCGCATGAGCTTAGAACATCTCAAGAAAATGTGCGGCAGCTCATCAGTCGAGGAATGAAGAAGATACGAGGGCTTCTCAAAGGAAATGGCAATGAATAAGGAAAACTTAAAAGAGTTCCAGTCGTTTCTGGCTAATGGTCTTGAACCCGCAAGAGAGGTGGATAATCGACTCTTAGAACGGATGAAGCAGGAACTTAATCCTTCGCTTCCTAAGAGCGTCGGAAAACTTTTCATCTGTAACGCTCTTGGAAGTTCTCTGACTCTTTTTCTTTGCCCCCAATACGGGCTTTCGCTGACCAATATGCAGGGGGTTATGCCCTGGTTGATGAATGTTCACCCGGCTCTTTGTTTCTTTGTCTGCGGACTTCTGTGGATGATGGGAGGGCAGATTCTCGCGAATCTGTTTCTGAGTTGGGATGAGCGACGCGTGCTCTCCCGTTACTACTGGGGAACGGGATTCAGTTTCATTCTATTTAGCGTACTGGCATTTGCATGTCTTGGCTCACTGACTTTCGACGGGTGGTTGGTTGCGTGGGGCCTCGGAGCACTTGCCGTCAGCTCCGCTTTCGCGATTCGAATTCGATTAAGAGTAAACCGCGCTTTATTGGCAGCCAGAGTTGTTGGTATCTAAACTTAATACCTGGCCCTCTATACTGTGTTTTTTGAGAGTTTTTTTGGTCTTGTTTGCCTTACAGGCCATTTAAATTCTTGGGATATTTTGGCAAACAAAGCGTCACCTAAACTCAAAACAGTAAATCCCCATACTTTATCGAA
>SXPJ01000046.1 GCA_005776395.1 Bdellovibrionales bacterium
AGTCTGTCCAACTTACTTTGAACGATATTAGGAAGATCTTCCTTAATATCTTGCAAGTCTTTTGAGACGTCGTGAACTAATGGAACTGCATGGCCTGCATTTCTAATGATTCCTTTTAACGCCAACTCACAACTCTCTTGGCATTCGCGAATAACATCGGCATATAGAGCTGCTTTATATAGCGCTTCAACAGCTACCCATCTCCCTTTGGCTCGAAGTTTATAATCTTCACCTAATTTTTTATTAGTCACACTATTTCTCCTTCGGGAAATTTTTAAGGAAATTTTCTTTGCTACTATTAGGAAAAAGTAGAATCCCCTTATCCAATGCTTTACGCATGGCAGGTTCCATTGAATGAAAAACACTAGGCTGAACAAAATTCATCTGTATAGGTAAGGGGCTTTGTAAAGATTCTCCAAAATATTCTTCCCATTCATTTCTCAGCTTTTGTACAATACCAAACTCCAATTTCTTTACATCGATAATAAAAATTAGATCAATATCGCTAGTGGCTTGTGCTTCGCCTAGGGAGCAACTTCCGATAAGAAATACTCCGCGCAAATAGGGTGTTTTTTTAGCCCACTCCTCAATTTTCAACCGAATTCCATCAAGTTGAAAAACTAATGGAGTCATTAATGAGGGTACTTTTGTGTATGCATTCACCTTCGCATTGTAACAAACCTATCGAATTAATGGCAAACGTAGTCAGACACACCCAGCAGTTCTCGGTGAGCCACAGCGCATGGTAAAAAGCGGAGACATTCAAGAATTTGGATATGAAAGTGGGGCGTACAGCGACTTTCCTTTGCTTGATTGGACTCACCATGAAAATAAGAATCGCAGACTTTTCGAGTTTTGTATCGGCCGAAGATCCAAGTCCATATCGGTATAGGTGGATTTTTAAGGTGTCAGCAATTTGGAGGGCTCAACGAATTTCTATACATTGATTATCAGTCGTTAGGTTTTCGGCTGGCTGAGGATCTATATTGAAATCGAATACCAAAGGTAGGGCCTGAAAAGTTTTTTGCTTCAGCCATGTGCAAATAGCTTCCAGCAAAGGTCATTCGCCATCCATCTCCAAGGCCAAATCCCAATCCAATTCCTGATTCAACGACGTAATGACTTCTTTCAACAAGGGCAAATTGAGTCATCTGGCCTTCGCCATAACCCAAGAGAAGATTGGCTTCAAAAACTGTAGTCTTGCTAAGGGAGTGATCTACTCCCAAAACAATTCCACCGTAGTACATTTTTTCTTTTGTAATAGTTAGCCCTGTGGGGGCTCCAAAATAGGCTGCAACCCCCATATAAACTTGCGAGGTTCCAAAATATCCAGCCCATCTACCTCCCGCTAACCAACCTACATTAGGTTGAAGATTGGCCTTGAATCCTTTTATATCAAAACCTGCTTTTCCTCTAAATCCAGTATCTGCGGAAAACGCATTAGAGGTTGTTAATAACAGTAGCCAACTTAAAATAATAAAGGGTCTTAATATTTTCATGTTCAGTTCTCTATGTCAGCTTATCGGAAAGTTTGACTCAAAACATAATCACTTTGTTAAACAGTCGTTTCTCAAGTTTATTTGAAAACAATCCGTTTCATGTGGGGTAGAGGAGATCTGTCTTTTCCTCTGTGCTTTACATGGGAGTTGTCAGATGTTTTTTGCTCGTCTTTTGTTGGGGTTTTTGGTTTTAACTGTTGTTTGTATATCCAAAGCGGATACTCAGCCTAGATGTACTTCCTATTCTTCATCCTGGCTTGGAAAGACGGTCTCTTTCTGTATCCAGCGAAGTCGAAATGATCTTCCAAATCTTAATGAACCTGTGGTCTATTTTCTCCATGGCTTGGGAGGAAATGAAAGCTCCTGGTCTCGGGAATATTATTTGAAAGCTCTCGTTGATTTAGTTTCCCATGATTCCAATTTTCCAGCGATCACATTTATATCTTTTGAAACCGAGCTGGATAGTTTTTTTAGTGATTTCGATGGAGTAGAAGTGGGGCCAAAGGCCTATGAAAGTTGGTTTATCAACGACTTCATTCCGTTTATTGAAGAAAAATTTCTAGTATGCAAAGAGAGAGCCTGTAGAGGGATTGCGGGGCTTTCTATGGGGGGCTTTGGCGCTCTAAAAATGGCATTAAAGCACCCTAATATGTTTTCTGTAGGAGCGGCCAATTCTCCCGCTCTTCCCCCTTTTAGTATTCATGAAAGCAATGAGTTATGGAAAGAGTACTTCTCAGATACTAAAGTAGGTATTGTAAAAGGAATGTTGTTATTAAGGGATATCCGAAGAATCTTTCCCAGCGAGAAGCTGTACCAAGCAAATAATCCGATTAGTTTAGTGGAGAATTTTTCCAGCTCAAATATTTTTCCCTCACTTTATTTCGATGTGGGGAGTGAAGATAATTTTGGCTTTCAAGTTGGATATCAGAATTTTAAGACAGTTTTAGACTTAAATGAGTACCCTTATTCATCCTTCATGGAAAATGGCGGGGATCATTTTATTTACCATCACAGAAATAAAGATCTTCTTAAGTTCATTCGAGATTGGGCGTTACGAATTTACTAGAAATAAATTTCATCTCTTTAGTCTATTCAAAAATTATGAAGGAATTATGTCGATTAAGTGCATCCTGTACGTGAACGAATGCAGTTGTCCAATTGATAAGGTGCGGGAACGTTTGATGGTTCTAGAGCGTGCAATGGGCTAGGTAGTTAATTTATCAACCGCTTTAAAATTAATGGGTTGATAGTTAAATTGGAAAAGGTTGATAGTAACCTGCTTTATAGAGAGAAAATTTTGCCAGGGTTAAGCAGGTGGTTTGGGTCAAATGCCGTTTTAATGGCCTTAACGAGAGCCATTTCCTGGGGGGTTTTTGCCATTGCAACCCAACTTTTTTTAAGCAGTCCCACTCCATGTTCAGAGGAGGCGCTTCCCCCCCATTTTTTTATGAGAAGATAGAGCTCTTTTTCAAAGCGATCGCAATGCTCTACAAAGGTTTTGTGATCTATGGTGTCACGTCTCACTATATTGAGATGAGGACTTCCATCCCCGAAATGGCCAAAAAGATAAAGATCGGCCTCTAAATTCATCGATAAGAAAAGCCGCTCTGCCTCAGTGATAAATTCAACTATTTGGCTAACCGCCACCGAGACATCATATTTTCTAACTTCGTGGGTAAGCGCAATACTTTCGGTAATTCCCTCTCTGAGCCCCCAAATCTCTTTTCTTTCTGTAGATGACTGAGCCCACATTCCGTCAATAACAAAGTCAGCCCCTAGCACATCTACTAACCACTGCTCTAAGAGATCTTCGGGTTCAGAGCCAAGCCCCAATTCAATCTCCATTAGAACATAAAACTCTCCTGGCTTATCCAGCTTCGATCTTCTGTTAAGCTGTTTTTCAACAGCTTTTAGACAGCTCTGGCTAAAAAATTCGAAGGCAAGTATCTCAAAAGGGGCGAGTCTTGCTTTCTTAAATAGCTGTTTAATGGCCTCAAGACTTGGAAGCGAAAAGAAAAGAACTTTCTCTTTTTGAGGAAGTCTAACTAGTTTTAGTGTGGCTTCCGTAATCACAGCTAAAGTTCCCTCAGCCCCTACCATCAATTGAATCAAATCATAACCTGTATTATTTTTCTCTAACCCGCGATTGAGTTCAATCACATCACCATTCATTGTCACAATTTGAAGACCGGACACCCACTTTCTAACCATCCCATATCGAATAACCCTAACCCCTCCAGCATTGGTTGATAGATTGCCACCCACTTCACAAGTCCCCTTGGAGGCAAGATCGATGGGCCAAAGAAGCCCCTCCTTAGCACAATGTTCGTGAACAGCTTCTGTCACAGCTCCTGCCTGAACTCTCACGGTTCTTCCTAAAAGATCAACGGAAGAAATTTTGCTCATCCGAGAAAGACTTAGAACGACCTCATTGGCGGTTACAACGGCCCCTCCCGAAAGCCCCGTTCTCCCTCCTGAAGGGATCACGGGGATCTTAAGTTCATTACAATTTTTTAAAATCAGAGCGACCTGCTCAGTTGTTTTAGGAAGAAAAACCAACAAAGGACTTCCGGTCATTCGGGTCCAATCCCCTCCGTAAGGAGCACAGTCCTCTGACTTTGATAAAATAACCTCTTGAGGTAATTTTCCTTCAAGGGCTTTTAAAAGCTGTTGTTTTTTAGGGTTTAAGTCCATGCCATAGAAGACTGAATTCAATAGATCCGAATGTTAACATGCCAGCATCTCCGGGTACAACTGAGTTAACCCCTTTTGGAGTTCCAGTAAAAATTAAATCTCCAGCACACAGCGGAAAGTTTTCACTTATATAGGCGATACATTCAGCGGGACTTAATCTCATCTGAGTCGCTCTGCCCTCTTGGCGCAAGACCCCATTAATTTTCAGACTAAAGGGGGCTTCAAGAAAGTTTGAAAAATTTTCAATGGGCACCCAGGGCCCTATAATCGCAGAATCTGGAAAAACCTTGGCTACAGTCCAAGGGCCCCCTGATTTCTTTAGCTCGGCCTGTTTGTCTCGAAGAGTCATGTCGAGTCCGACTGAAACTGCCCCTATCGCCCTCTCGGCTTCGCTATGATCCATTCGAAAACCACCCTTTTGAAGTTGAATTACGATTTCACATTCATGGTGAACGCAACCCCTATCGATAGGCATAAACAGATTGAGGCTCTCCCCTTGACGAGCCTGTCTTAAAATACTTGGGGGCTTTAAAAAAAGAACCGGTTTTTCTGGAATGGCGTCACCCAACTCTTTTGCATGCTCAAGATAGTTTTTACCGACGCAAACAATTTTATCCATATCGAAGGCCTCATCTAGTATTAATTAATAATACCTGGATCACTACGTTGTACCTATTTGAAAAAAGATGGGTTTAGCTTGCGTTACTAGTCTTTTAGATCTCAATTATTCATTCGCAAGCTACATGGGTAAAGACCTTTTAAAGGTAAATCTTTGCCTTCGTTAAGATACAGCTCTTTCAGTTTGTCGATTCAAACACTTGAATTTTATTGAATTCGGCACGACAAACTGAGCCCATTTTTTTGCAAATAGGTGCAGCCAAGTAGGCCAAGTATTATTAATTATGAGGGGTGTTTCAAATTAAACAATCTCTCTTGCGATTGCTAAACTTCTCTCTTTGGGTTTAAAATACGGCCTCTACTCAACTGAGGAAAGGGAAGTCAATGATCGCAAAATTAACTCTTCTATTAGTCATGGTTGCTATCGGAACAAATTCTACCCCTGGATTGGGGGCTAAGGCTATTGAACCTATGCCCATCCCTAAACAATTGAGAATTGAAAGTGCCCTACCTAGAGAGAAGGTTTGGAGCCGCCTAACAAAAAAGCAAAAACAGTTTGCATATCATTTAATGCTGGCAGGTCTCGAGGGGAAAAAACTTCTCGCCAATCAGATTCATCGCCATTCAAATACAGTTCGATCTTTTATTTTTGAATCTGTTTCTAAAAAGCAGGTCGAATCTACTCAAAAGATATTAGGAAAAGAGGGGTTCCAAGAATATCTCATTTATGCAGCTAAGTTTCTTGATCAAGCAGGTCCATACTCGAGCTCTAATCGAAAATATATCCTAAAGAAAAGTTCGCCAGAAAAACTGACACAATTGATCTCGGTAGTAGCCCCTCAATGGAATGAAACCACGAAATCTGAAGTGATAAAAATATTCACTGATCCTAACTATGAGGCGCAGCTCTATCCTGAAAACCAAGAAGGTAAAGGGCTTGAGCTTACAGGTGGGAATCTTTACGAAAGAGGAATTACTGGTGAAGAGGTCAAAGCAGTTTTAGATAAATCACTTAAAGTTAATCTTAACTGCCAAGTGGTTCGAAAAGACTCTAATCTAGCTTGTGAGGTTCAAACCACAAATACACCAGGAATCGTTGGAGAAACACTTACTAAAATTGTAGGCCATTTGAAAAAGGCCCTTCCTTTAGCCTCTACAACGCTTCAAAAAGAACAGATCCAAAAAACTATCGAATACTTTGAGAAAGGAAACGTAGAGGATTTTCGTGCTGCCAATATTGCTTGGGTCAAAGATGGCTCTAAGTCCCCTGTGGATATGATGATTGGCTGGGTAGAGGTTTATGAAGACTGGCTTGCTCGTATCGGTTCATGGGAAACCTATATTCAAATTGTTGATCCTGTGATCAGTAAACAGGCCCAAGCCTTAGCCACCCATGCACAATATTTTGAAGACAAGATGCCTTATGGGACCTTCAAAAAAAGCTTTCCTAAAAATTATGCTCCTCCAGCTTTGATGGTCTACTACTTTCAAGAACGAGGGAGCTATCGTACCGGCGGATATAATCTTCCCAACTTTGACGATATTCGAAGAGATATAGGGGCTAAAAACATCATTCGATTGCCACTTCCTGGAGAGACAGCAGATCCTGGCTTTAAAGCCATGTGGAAAGAGGCGCTTACAGAGTATGCTCCACCCTCTAAAATTGAGAGCATGTTAAAAGATCGAGAAACTATCTGGAAAGTTCTTGTTCTGCTGCATGAGATCATTGGACATGGTTCAGGCACTTACGATGAAGCAAAATATGGAAAGGGAGTTGACCCGATATCAACACTTGGCCCCTTGGGGAGTGCTCTTGAAGAGCAACGGGCCGATTTAACAGCTCTTGTTTTTGCTGGAGATAAAACCTTAGTGGATGTCGGAATTTATAAATCTCAAGAAGAGGCGAAAAGAATTCTTCATGGAATGTACGATTTTTATGTGTACGATTTTATGCGTCGAACCTCGGGGCAGAGAACATTCACTGAAGCTCACCAGCGAGGGCACTGGCTCTTTATTAAAAAGCTTTTGGAGGCCGATGCTATTGGATGGGTTTCAAAAAGCGGCATAGAAAAGCAACTCTCTCAAGATGCCATTCTTGTCGTTAAAGACTATGACAAGTTTTATGAGCTCTCAAAGGTTCTCTTAGGGGAGTTGCAAAATATCAAAGCAACCCGCAACGAAGAGGGGCTCAAAAAACTTTTTGAAAAATATGCACCCCTTGATGAAATTAACTCGCAATGGGCCCAGGCGATTATTAAGCGGGGTGAAAATTTAAAAATCAATTCAGGGTATGTAGAACAGCCCTGGAAAGTGACTTCGGATCTTCGGTTCAAATCAATGGGGGGTAAAACTCTCGAAAGTGTGGCCCCTTTCTGGCACGAGGCGTTTTAAGTTAGAAAGTGATTGTGAGCTGGTTTAAAAAAATTCTAAAACCTATTCCGTTTAAGTTAAGAAAATTTTCTTATTCTGAAACAGGGGAGGGGAAGTTTCTTTCGGGGCGATACTCTCGAACTTTAGAGTTTTACCGTGTCCTCAAAATCGCTATTGAATTTATTCGGGGCTTTAGAGCGTTTCATTTTTTAGGGCCCAGTGTAACTTTCTTTGGCTCGGCAAGATTTCCCGAAGACCATCCCTATTATGAGTTAGCGCGCAAGACAGCTACGGCATTTTCTAAGATAGGTTTTGTGATTATCACTGGGGGCGGACCTGGCATTATGGAGGCCGCCAATCGTGGAGCCTTTGAAAATGGGGGCCCTACCGTAGGTGCCAATATTAAACTCCCCATGGAGCAAAAACCTAATCGATACCTAGATAAATTTGTCACATTCCGTTATTTTTTTGTGCGCAAAGTTATCTTAATCAAGTATTCCATGGCCTTCGTGGTATTACCTGGAGGCTATGGAACCCTAGATGAGTTTTTTGAAGCCTTAACTCTGATACAGACTGGCAAACTGTATAAATTTCCTGTGATCCTCATGGGGGAAGACTACTGGCGCCCATTTGTAGACTGGCTTCAAAACACCATGGTTGCCAATGGCACCATCAGTCAAGAAGAGCTAGACTTCTTCTATTTGACAGATGATCCCAACCAAGCCGTCAAAAAAGTCACCGAGGCAACCTCCCTGTTAGGAGTCACTCCAAAAACACTTTATGAATTTCGTTTATTTTAACGTTAATAACCTCCTTCTTTGGAAAGTGAGTAGTCACTTACTTTGAACCCCTCACCCAAGAATTTTAGGTGAGTAATCTCTGACTATTCAATTAGAATATCCCATAGTTTTTTGATCCAAATATGTAGGGCTGAGGGAGATCTCTTCTTACTTTGTTTGATCATTTCCTATTAAAAACAGATCCCATCAGAATCGCTGGGGAATTACAAAATATGAGAAAAAATTCTAAAGCTCCTCATCTCCTCACGATATTTTACCGATAGAGTCATATAGAGTACTAGTCCGTTAACTCCGCACCCAACAGGGTAGTACTACATAAGAACCCATTTGAATCGAGGTTTACAAATGAATAGCAAGCTATTTTCATCTATTAAAGTTTCGCTGTGGGGCTTTTTGGCAATGACCTGTATTTCATGTGCCCATCAATCAAGAGAGGCCACACTTATGATTGATAAGGAAAGCCCATCCGAAGAGCATGTGGGGGTCGAGTCCAGAGAGGTCCAAGAGAGCATTGCAAGTGAAGAGGAGAGATCAGAAGAGGCTCAGCTTGAAGCGATCGCTAAAGAGGAGCAGACTGAAGAGTCTAAGAGCGATGTTGTTACTGTGGCCTCTAATGAAGTTATCGAAGAAAAAGTTGAAATTTCAAATGGGGATAAGGCAACGGAAGTTGTAGAGGTTTCAAATGGTGTATCTGAAGAGGTTGTTTCAGAAGATTCTGTAGCTAAAGGTGAAACATCCTTACCCTCTGAAAAAAGTGATTTAACTGAAACGGGTGATTTGTCAAAGGTGGATCAAGCTTCAGAACTTAGTGTAACGACAGAGGTTGCTAAGTTAGATGAACAGCCAACTGATAAAGAGGAGCTTAAAACTGATTCAGACGTTAATAAGAGCTCAGAAGTAGATACTTCACGAGGGGTTGCATCAGAGGAGCCAGTAGAGGAGGTCAATCCCCCTTCACAGGTTGAGCCCACTATCGGAGTTCCTAATAGATTAAAAAATACAGATGACAAAGTTCCTTCGCAAAAACCGACAGACAAAAAGGGATCATCTAATAAGAGAAAAGAGACAAGGTTAGCGATGTCAGTCGATATGGACAAAAAGGCAAGTAGCCTGAAAGAACCTGTATTAGAAATTGTTCCTCAGGCCGAAATGCTAGAAAGGGTCACGCCCGAATCTATTGAACCCAAAGTCAATGCTTTAGGAGAAGAAGAGGCCGCAACACCTCAATTTGCTAGCGTTGAAATTGCAAGTTTCGTTCAACGCCATTGGTTGGCCACAATAATGCTAGGACTTCTAGTTGTGAGTACTCTCTACTTCTTCGTTCTTAGAAAAAAAGGGGAAGATAATCAGTCTATTTAGAATAAGAAATTTAAAAGAATCGCCCCTCAGCTTGAGAGTTGGGGGGCGTTTTTTTTTGTGTGAAATTCTTCACATTTTTTTCACGTCGATGGGCTGAGGTTCTTTTGGGTCTATACCCCGATGAAGCTTGATTTGGAATATGGTGTACATACTCATTTTTAAATTTGTGATTGGCCTTCTCCATACGCTCTCGGAGAGCTTCACGGGGAGCCTGGGAAGGGATTAGGGCTTCACAGCCCTCTCCAATAAGATCCATTCGTCCTGCCTGTTCTAAAGCCTTTCTAACTTCAAAATAGTTCTCAGGCTTAAAAAACTGCAAAAGAGCTCTCTGTAGTTTTCTATCTCTTAGGTGCTTCGCAATAAAAACTTCCTTCTTAGTGAAGGGATCTAGCCCCGTATGGTACATACAGGTCGCAACATCGAATGGAGCGGGAATGAAATCCTGAACCTGATCAGGTTTGTACCCATTGCGTTTTAGAAATAATGCCAAATCAATCATGGCATTAAGATCCGAACCCGGATGGCTCGCTATAAAATAGGGAACCAGATATTGCTTGGGTTTTCCTACCTCTTGAGTGACCTTCTTAAATTTTTCATCAAAGCTCTCAAAGTTTTTAATGGAGGGCTTTTTCATGAGGCTTAAAACTCTTTTGTCCGTATGTTCAGGAGCCACTTTTAAAAGTCCACCAATGTGATGAGCTGCAAGCTCTCTCATATATTCATCAGAGAGTTGTGCTAAATCCATTCTCACACCGCTCGCGACAAATACCTTTCTTATTCCGGGAACCTTTCTCGATTTTTTCATCAGATCAACTAGAGGACCATGATCTGTACCTAAGAGTTTACAGATTGTAGGATCTACACAAGATTGTCTTCGGCATTTGGCCTCAATATCAGGTCGGGTACAACGCATCTGATACATATTCGCTGTGGGGCCTCCGATATCACTAATCACTCCCGAAAATTTCGGGTTTTTTCCTATAGAGGCCAATTCTTTAAGAATCGATTTCTCAGACCGAGATTGAATAATTTTTCCTTGGTGGGTTGTAATGGAGCAAAATGTACAACCTCCAAAACAGCCTCGCATAATGGTCACTGAATCTTTGATCATTTCAAATGCAGGGATTGAATCTTGATATGAGGAATGAGGTTTTCTTATAAAGGGTAAATCATAAATCCGATCCATTTGTCCTTGGGACAAGGGAAGGTCCGGCGGATTAATCACTACCGCTTGTTTGTCATGAAACTGAATTAAAGTAGCCGCATTAAAGGGATTGGTATGAGTGTGAATCATTTTAGTCGCTTCGGCAAAATCGAATCGATCACGACTCACTTTTTCAAAAGAGGGAAGTGTCACAACCGATTTTCCTTCATATTCACTGGGGGGAATTTCAGAGGCGCCAAGAGCATAAGCGACCCCGCGCATATTACGAAGGCTCTTGATCTTTTCACCTTGAGAGAGCCGTTTTGCGATTTCTAGGATCGGCCTCTCCCCCATACCATAAACGACGAGATCGGCCTTGCTATCTAGAAGAATGGATTTTTTAACGGTATCGCTCCAATAATCATAGTGAGCTAGTCTTCTTAGCGAAGCTTCAACTCCCCCTGCGATTACAGGCACTCCTGGATAAGCTTCTCGAGCTCTTTGGCAATAGGCCAATGTGGCACGATCGGGCCGAAGGCCAATTTTACCTCCGGGAGAGTAGGCATCATCATTACGAACTTTTCTGTTAGCCGTATAATGATTGATCATGGAATCCATGTTACCGGCGCTAATACCAAAAAATAGCCGTGGGTTTCCAAATCGCTTCCAGTCTTCACAATTATTCCATTTGGGCTGGCTCAGAATGGCTACTCGATAGCCCTCAGATTCCAAGATCCGTCCCAAAATAGCCATCGCAAAGCTCGGGTGATCCACATAAGCATCCCCAGTGACTATCACCACATCGACATAGTCCCACTTTCGCTCGGCCATCTCTTTGGAGGTCATGATCAGAAAAGAGGATTTTTTAGCTCTCTCTTCTTTCTGGCAACTATTTGAAATTTCATCTAAAATTGTAATTACTCCTGGAATAATGCTCCCTGTGGTTACCATTTTTGGAGAGTTAAATCCAGTAGCGTGTTTTGTCACTAAAATGGAGATTTATGGCCGCGGCCCATTTAGCAATTATTGATCCCGCCGTTCGAATCCCTGAGCTCGATTGTTTTAATCAGCTTATACTTCGAACTCCGATAAAAACCTCCTATCACCTTCCAGCCCTTTTCGGAATAGACACGCTGGTGGCACTTCAAGAATCGATCACGGCTTTTATTATTTTCGGGAGTTCATCGAGTGTGAATGACCGTTTCCCTTGGCAATCTCAACTTGAAACCTGGTTGAGACCTCAACTTGAACTTCAGAAACCTACTCTAGGATTTTGTTATGGCCATCAGATGCTGGCCTATCTCTTTGGAGGAAAGGTGGATTTTCTCTATCCTGACAAGCATAAGCTCCAAGGATTTAGAAAGGTAAAATTTCAATCCAATCCCCTTTGGAAGAATCAAGAATTCGAAGGTGAAATTTATGTCTCACATAGAGAAGTGGTTCTTGAGTGTCCAAAATCTATGCAGATTATCGCTTCAAGTTCTGATGTTGCAATTGATGGATTAGCTCATCGAACACTTCCGATTTGGTCACTTCAGGCTCACCCTGAATCGACCCCTCTATTTTTAAAAAACATGGGGGACCCACATAATGTTTCTCCTCAAGCCTTTGATTTTGGAAAACAAATTATCAACGACTTTTTAGCCCATGTTCAAGGGAGTTAAAAAAGAGTATTCTTAGAAAAAGCCTTCAATATTATGTTTACTAAAGTGCTATATGATCCTCAGGCCCTAGCACTCCAAGTAACACGCCAAAAAAAGTATGCTTGGGACCTGGAAAAACAAATCTGCTGGAAGCGGGGGGCAGATCCCTCTCGCTATTTACTTCCAATTGATTCAGAAGCTATTGCTTTTCCCGGAGCTAGTGATGAGCAAAGGCTCGCAATATCTCAACTCCTAGGTCTTATCGTTAATTCTACGATCGCTGAGATGGAAGATATCATCATAAAACTTCGTTACAATTGCTGGAGTAAAATTTTAAGATCTTATCCGATTGGCCCAGAACTTTGGGAGTTAGGGGAGCTTTTTTTTGAAGAGGAACAAAAACATTCCCAGGCTTTCAATAGGTACAATTTAGCTTTTTGCAAAGCGACTGGAATTGACATTGATGATCTCAATAGACTTCTTCCCAAGGCTTATGGGTCACTTTTTATAAAAGCGATTGCTCAAAATGCAAAATGGGGCGGACATGCTTTTTGGTGGGTTGTAGCGGCGGTCGAGGAGGTCTCTATTGATCTCTATAAAAACTTAAGTCCCTTCAAACACGAAATGGATCCGCTTTACCATGAAGTCCATCTGCGACATATGGAGGAGGAATCTCGTCATCACAACTATGCCTTTTTAATGTTAGAGATTATCCGAGAAAGCAATCCTTCGATTGGTAACTATTTTTTTTCAAAAACCGACCGAGTTCTTGGTCAAATGTTTTCAACCTGTTGGGTGATTGCAGAATTAAATAAAGTTTTCGAAGCAAAAAAACTTAAAAACAAGCATCCTTTCTTTCAAACCATTGCAAGCTGCGAAGAGCTTTTTAAAAATCTTGGTCCTAAAGAGTTGGCGAAACGTCTTTTTGTATCAGCCCCCTATATTAGCTTGATGCTCAATGGAAAATATCACACTAAAACAGCTAAAATCGCCAAAGAGCACCAGGCCCTCTCGTTCCCTTTTCCTGAACCCGTTAAAGTGCCTACATTTATAACCCCCCAAAAAACACAAAGGTAATTTATGGTAATTGAAACCAAACAGGCGTTTTTAAGAAATTTAAGCACCTCTTGGCTTGAGGGGGGAAATAAAAAAGGGGCTATTCTTATTTTCCTTCATGGCTATCCAGACGGACCTGAAATTTGGTCAAAACAGATTAAGTACTTCTCGGCCCATTATCACATTATTTGCCCCTATGCTCGAGGGACATTTGCTTCTGAGCCTGGGAGATCCTTAAGTCGTTTTTCTACTCAGTCTCTTTGTTTGGATATTCTTGAGATCTTAAAGTTTACCGATCCCAAAGGGAAAAAAGAGGTTCGAGTTATTGGACATGATTTAGGAGGGACTGTAGCTTGGAAACTTGCCACCTATTTAGGCCCTAGATTATCGAATCTTGTCATTATTAATAGCCTCTCTCTTGAACAGATGGCCGCACGACTAATTTCAAGACCCAAACAGTGGATCCATTCTTGGTACATAGTTCCTTTGCTTGTTCCTAAAATTTCTGAAAAATGGATTCAAAAATTTTCAAAAAGGCTTCTCCCTTGGGCGTACAAACTTGGAGGATTAAAGCCGAAACAGTTTCCTCGTATGAACTTAAAAGATCCCTTTCCTGTTTCAACATTAAAACACTATCGTGCTTTCGCACAAGAGGCCCTACAGATAATTAATACACAACCACAGAAAATTAAAATACCCACAATAGTCATCTGGGGAAATAGAGATCCTTTTTTACTGACTCCAACTGTTGATGAGTTAGAACCCTACGCTCAACAACTTACGATTCGAATTTTAGAGGGGGGCCACTGGTTGTTTAGAGAAAAACCCGATTTAACCAATCAACTTATTGAACAATTTTTTACTCAAGGAATACAAAATGCCCACCATTTTTAAAAGAGCCTCTCAGGTTATGTCTCTTCCCATTGTTGAGTATTTATCTCCTGGAGGGAATGTACCCTCTTCAGCTGAAGCGTTGGAGGGGTATCTTAGGTGTCAAAGACTGAGCCAAAAAGCTGCGAATGAAGTCGCAGGGCTTATTCAAGAGGGCTGGACCGAAATTCAGGCGGCCCAACTTCTAAAAACATTTCTCATGGATTCAGGGGTTAGAGCATTTTTTCATCATCCCTTTGTATGGTTTGGTGAACGAACACGTTTTGACGGAGTTCAAAACTATGCTCAGTATGGTCCCAGTAAACGTTGTTTACTTCCCGGAGAGGTATTTATCCTAGATGCGGCACCGATTTACCACGGATATGTGGCTGATATTGGATTTACATCCTCACTTGGGGAAAATATAGAACTTAATCGAGCTAAAGAGTTTCTAAGCCAATTAAGAAATGAAATTCCAAAACTTTTTAATTCAGCGCCTACTGGCAGTGATGTCTGGAAAGTTATTGATCAAAAAATCACAGAAGCCGGGTACAGCAATATACATAAGAGATACCCTTTTTCTGTTTTGGGTCATCGAGTTCATGAAACCAATGAATCATTCGGGTTCTTAAAATTTTTAAACTTTGGATGGCAATCGTATTGGGCTTTTGCTTCACGAGGATTATTTGGACAGCTTTTAAATTCTAATTACACGGGGGACTTCAAAGGATTATGGGCTATTGAACCACACATAGGGACTTCTAACTTTGGCGCTAAGTTTGAAGAGATTTTGATCGTGGAGCCCAATAGAATTAAATGGTTAGAGTCAGCCCCACAATATGGGGGAGTCTTTTTATGAAAAATCTCACCGGAAAAGTAGTTGTTATTACGGGGGCTGCGGGAGGCATTGGCAAAGCTCTCTGCGAATCTTTTTTAAAGTGTGGAACTACCGTCTGGGGGCTCGATCAAAATGCCTCAGCACTCAAAAATTTAGAGAGAGAGAGAGAGAAATTTTCGGAGCCTATACAAACCTTACAGGTTGATGTTTCAAATATTGAAGAGATGAAATTATCGCTTAAAGAGATTACGGCAAAGACTCCTGCCATCCATTATTGGATCAATAATGCGGGTATATCTGGAATGGGCGATTTTATGGAAAAACCGATTGAGGAATTTGACACGACCATTCGAGTTAATTTAAACGGCGTTGTGATTGGAACACGTCTTGCTCTCGAACACATGGAAAAGCTTGGCCGTGGAACCATTGTCAATGTGGCTTCGGTCGCAGGTCATATTAGTGCCCCTTATCTCTGTGCTTATTCGGCAAGCAAACATGGAGTGGTAGGATTTACTCGAGCGCTTCGACAGGAGCTCAAACTTAAGGATTGTCCGATTAAACTTTTACTTGTTTCACCTGGATTTGTAGACACTCAAATGATTAAAAAGGGTTCTAAAGAAGGGTTTCCAGCGTGGTTATCTTCACTGCTCTCTACTCCTGAAAAGGTTGCTAATGAAATGATCGTGGGGATTATAAAAAATAATGAGGAGATTTTTCCAACGTGGAACGGCAAAGCATTACTCAAAATGTATCGAGTTTTTCCCTCGCTTACAGCTCGTAGTTCAAGAGTGTTACTATCAAAATCCTTGAAAGATCTTTTACTTTTAAGAAAAACGCCCCCTTCTTAACTTTTAAACAGCTGATTACATTTTTTGTCCGTTTTTATACTGCATACAGGAGGTGCACGGGTTCCTGCGGAAATGGTTAATTATTTCTGCGATCTAAATTTAAGCTCAAAAAACAGTAAACCCTGAGTCTACAAATCCCCAGATAATTTTGGGCATTTCTATTGCACTATCTGGTCTTTGAGGAAAAGTGGATAATGAGACTGCTGTTATTAGTTACTGTGATATTAAGTTTTCATGTAGGCGGAGCCCTATACGCTGAAGACCATCAAGGCAGAGCTAGTTCAGGGTTATCTCGACCTGATTCTAGCGTAAGACCTGGAAGTAAGCTTTTTGAATATCTATCGGCCTGCATGGCGGGTCGCCCTTTTGGAGGATCCGATGTAGGAGCTCTTAGTTTAACCCCTCCTGGATCCCCAGGAAGCGCTACAAGTTCCACCTTAACCGGAGTCTCTAACGGAGAAAGAGTTTTTAGAACCACCTGTCTTAGCTGTCATAGCGGAAGCTCAGGGCCTCCTAATCTTACCGTTTTAAATTCAACTTCAGCCCAGAAATCTATAGGTCAGGTTCAAAGTGGTGCTATGCCTAAAGGCAGAAGCATATCTGCTAGTGAAAAGGCCGATCTTATTAAGTATCTCGAGTCGAAAAGATAGTTCCATAATTCAGTTTAATTGCCGTAGATTCATTTCAGTAATAGGCTGACATCTCTTACAATCAGTTTTTAAGAGATGCTCATGAATATTTTTAAATGGCCCATCTATTCTCAAACGATCCTTGCCATGTTCCTGGGAGCAATGGTGGGAATTATTTTTGGCCCAAAGGCCTCTTCAATGGGCATTGCTGCAAAATATATTATTGAGGTTATTAAAGTGGTCGCAACACCGCTCCTGTTTTTTGCGATTTTCGACGCTTTTGTTAGTGTTAACTTAAAGGGAAGGGGCTTTTTCTGGTTAATACTTGTTTGTGCGATTAATGCCGGTTGTGCCGTTACGATTGCTCTCGCCATTTCGAACCTATTTAAACCAGGAACCTATCTCCTCATTGATCTCGATCTAAAAAGTCAAATGGCCCACTCACTACAAATGCAGTTTAATTGGGATCGAATCATTTATAAAAATAATGTAGCCAGTTTTTTTACTGGAACGACTGCGGCCATCGTTATAGCCGTTATTCTAGGATTAATTTATCTGTTTCTAAAGTTCATTCTTGGTAAACGATTTTTACCAGCGCAACATTTTTTACAACGCGTGAATCCCAAGGTTTTGGAGTTTCTCTATAAGATTATTGGCTATCTCGTTCACCTAACCCCTATCGCCGTGTTTACGGCGATGGCAAAGGTTGTGGGAACACAGGGATTTGGAGCCATGAAAGGGCTTGCGGCCTATTTATTAGCCTGTGCGGGAGGCATGTTTCTCCAGGTGGTTCTGGTCTATCAAACTTGGATCAAACTTATTAGTAAGAGAGAACTTAATAAGTTTTGGAAAATAGTTTGGGATCCGATGGTCTATTCTTTTGGGGTTAATAGTAGTCTTGCGACACTTCCCTTAACTTTGACCGCTTTAAAAAAGCTGAAAGTTTCTGAGAGTTCGGCACGACTTTCAGCCTGCATTGGTACTAATTTAAACAATGATGGTATTTTACTCTATGAGGTAGTTGCTGTTTTATTTGTGGTTCAAGCCTTTGGCTGGCACCTAAGTCTCGGGCAGGAATTGATCTTGGCCTTTATCTGTATCATAGCCACTATTGGCGTCGCAGGGGTTCCAGATGCAGGCATGATTTCGCTATCACTCGTTCTTTCAAGTGTGGGATTGCCTGTGGAAATTTTACCTGTTCTCATGACAGTTGATTGGGTTTTGGCTAGACTTAGATCTGTTAATAATGTTATCGGAGATATTACTGGGGGTATCGCTTTAGATACTCTAAGCTATGCGAATTCAACGTCGGGGCTAGCAATTAAAGAATAGTAATATGGAGCCTTCACTACATCAAATTCCTAAATCTCATTTCGATTCTTTAAAAAAAATAGAATCGGGCTATTGGTGGTATGAAGGGCGCCTTATCTGGGCCAAAAGATTTATTCGAAATTGGCTTGAAGAGAACGTCTTTACTGACCCCATTTTTTACACTGACTTAGGTTGTGGTACTGGTGGATTTGGGATTGGAATTCAAGATCAATTTGCTATCGAACAAACGCTTTTAGTGGACAATAATTGTGAGGCACTAAATAAGATTTCTCAGCTAAAAGATGTTCAAACATTGAAAATAAATATCGAATCTGATTTTACTCTTCCCTTCTCTCCTAATCTTATTACCTGCATGGACGTAATAGAACACCTTGAGCATGACGATCTTTTTTTAGCCCGTGTTTATAACAGCTTAAATACCGGGGGGCTCTTAGTTTTATCGACTGCGGCCCATCCTTTTTTGTATTCATCTTGGGATAAAAAATTGGGTCACTATCGTCGTTATAGTAAATATTCTCTTATTGAAAAAATAGAAAAAGCTGGTTTTAAGATAAAACACGCCTCATACGGTTGGTCTTTTGTTTTTCCTTTAGCCCCCTATCGATTTCTTTTTTCTAAACGGCAGGAGAAATTAAATTATCCGCAAGTTTCTAGCGGGTTAAATAAGGCGCTAATCTTGGCCTCTCAGTGGGAGAGTCGCTTGTCTGATTGGATTCCCTATCCTTTTGGAACCTCTATTTTTATGGCTGCTTCGAAGGAATAATTAAACTTTCACCATTTTGCAAAAGCGTAATTTCAAATTTCTTTGGCGAATTAAGACGATGGAAAATCATAATATAACTATTTCCTATAGCGGTTCCCTTGACTCCATCCTCAATAACTAATGCCATCTTTTCATCAATACCAACTCCGAAACTTTCCTGAGATCTCTGTAAAACAGCCATCAATCGGTTTTGGCGTTGTCGAACGATAAAATGCTGATCAATAACGAACTCTGTGATCAATCCTAATCCCTCAGCTGTTTCAACCGTGCTTGGATTAATTTGTGTAAAATCCCCTTTTCCTGTGATCATCGTTTTAGAGGCCATAGCGGTGCCTGCACTAAAGCCCGCAAATACAACTCCGCTATGATAAGTTCTTAAAAGCTCTTCACGGATTTCCGGGTGTGTATTAATTCGTCTCATGAGATCCACCTGATCTCCTCCGGGATAGAAGATTCCGGTAGCCTCATCGATTTGAGAAAGTAACTCAGTTTTGCTAAAGGACTTTTCATCAGGAGCAAGCCCCCTAATAACGGTGGCTGTTTTGTAGGTCGATAAAATATCTTTTACTTCGTCAAATTCGTGATGAGGTTCTGAGGTTGCCCATGGGAGAATTAAAATTTTGGCCTCTTTGCCGCCTGCCCAGGCCACAAACTTAGCTACAGCTTCTGGGGTATATTCGCCCCCTCCAAATAGAATAAGCTTTTCTTTTCCCTGGGCATTGCTACTCAGAGAAAAAAATAAACCAATGGATATAATAAATGTAGTTAGAGATAAATTTATCTTCACTTAAGACCCCCCCAGTCTAAAACTAAGAAAACCTAGCCTAAATATAGCACTAACCAGTTAACCCTGTACCCGCTGGGTGGTTGCTTTTGTTGCAAAGCTTTGTTGCGCCTCCTACGAGTACCAAGAGTACACGGTTGTCGGCGCGCCTCGCTTTGCTACTCAAAATCAACTCACCGATCCGGTATAGAGTTAACTGGTTAGTGCTATTAGTTTTGTACACGGACTCCCATTCACATGATATAAAAAATCCATGACGCCCCAATACATTTCCCTATCAACGACCCAAGTCGGAATAGCGGGAATTTTAGATTCTCAAATTATGATCTTAGATGAACCCACCGCTTCATTAGATAAAAACAGAAGTGAAGTTTTTGAAAATGAATTGGTAAGTTGGGTGGAGAGTTCGCAAGACAGGGCCTTTATTTGGGTCACCCATAAAAAAGAGCAAGAAAGTAAAGTTGGAAAATCGTTTCTTAGCTTAGCTAACGGAACTTTAAGTTAAATAATCTATTGGCAATAAAGGCTAAAAAAATTGAATGGACTATTATATCTGTCCCACCAATACAGCTCGACGTTTAGAGGCGCCGCTTGAGGGGCCGATAATGCCCTCTTTTTCAAGTTGCTCGATTAATGTGGCGGCTCGGTTGTATCCAATACGCAGATGGCGTTGAACTAGTGAAATGCTGGCCTCCCCCTTTTCGGTGACAAGTCTAACGGCAGCATCAAAAAGCTTAGCCTCCTCACTATTTGCATCCCCCGTGTAGGAGCCGCCCTCTTCGTTCTGCTCTGCGTTCTCTAGTGATTTAAGAATTCGTTCGTCATATTCAGGTTCCCCTTGAGCCTTTAGATGATCAACGATTCTTGCCACATCGATATCGGAAACGAAGGCCCCTTGCATGCGTTTTAAGCTTGAAAAACCGGCCGAGTGGAAAAGCATATCTCCGCTGCCTAGGAGACGATCGGCTCCGGTTCTATCTAGAATAGTTTTGGAATCGACGGAGGAGGCGACTCGAAAGGAGATGCGGCTTGGAAAATTGGCCTTAATCGTTCCTGTCACCACATCCGTGGAGGGTCTTTGCGTAGCAAGGACTAAATGAATTCCGCTGGCTCTAGCTTTTTGAGCGAGTCGAGCAATCGAGAGCTCAACATCTTTAGGCACGACAGCCATTAAGTCCGCATATTCATCAATAACAACGACTAGGTAAGGTAAAAAAGGATGGTCTTCACAGGGGCCACCATAAAGTTCTGTTAGCTTTTCATTGTAAGCATCAACGTGTCTGACACCCGACTGATGTAATAGCGTATAACGCCTCTCCATCTCCTCAACTGCCCATCTTAGTGCTAAGGAAGCCTTTCTGGAGTCCACCACCACTGGAAGTAGAAGGTGAGGAATTCCTTCATAGAGAGAAAGTTCGACCATTTTGGGATCCACTAGGATGAGTTTAAGCTGTTGAGAACTGAAGCGGTAAAGAAGACTTGCAATAAGTGCGTTGATAAAAACAGATTTTCCGGTTCCGGTAGAACCGGCAACGAGTAAATGCGGCATAGCTGCAAGATCTGCGGTGACAGGTTCTCCTGAAGCCAAGCGCCCTAAAGCCACTGGAATTCTGATCTCATCTTTAAAGAAAGGGGTCTCTTGAACTAGATCTTTAAAGAATACAGTTTCACGATGAGGGCTTGGTATTTCAATTCCTACTACAGGTTTTCCAGGAATCGGAGCTACGATACGAACGCTCAGAACGCTTAGTGCGAGTGTTAAATCATCGGAGAGGTTAGAGATCTCTTTAATCTTTACGCCACTTGCGGGTTTGAATTCATAAACTGTGATGACAGGTCCAGGAGAAATGTGAACCACTTCACCCTCGACTCCAAAATCTTTGAGCTTCTCTACAAGAATCTGGGCTTTCTCCAGATACCAGTTTTTATCGATGGGTTTTGTTTTTGCTTCTGCTTTGCCAGAGAGCATTGATAGTTGGGGTAACTGGAAATTGATATTGATTTTTCTTGAGGGTCTGGCTTTGGATGGCGATATTTTCTCTTTTCCAAGTTCTGGATTTAAAACCTTGATTAACTCTTCGTCCTCTAGAGAGCGTTCTGTCGAGATAGGGGGCATCTTTTCTACGGTAATCTCTTGATTGGGATTGGGGAGAGGTAAGGGAAGTTGTATAGCAGCTCTTGGAATTTCAATGAGGGGTAAAACTTGAGTTGTGGCCTGAGTTGCGGTGATAACGGTTGATGTGGAAATTCCAATAGGGGGAGTTTTTTTCTTTTTAAGATTCTCTTTAAACTGGGTGTAATAGGTTTTTATTTTTTCACTCCATTGAGCTGCTAGAAATGCACGTTTCTCTCGCAGTTTGTAAAACCAAGTTCTTAGAGTTTGAGTGGCAAGGGTCACAAAGTTCCACTTAAACACCCACATTGCTAGAGCGAGAGAGGCAAAAAGACTAATTAAGAAAGCACCAAGATTTCCAGAGGCCCAAGATAAAAATTGATGGAGAAGCTGACCACTCATTCCTCCAGAGTTGGTAAGATTCCAGGGGGTCCATTTGAGCGGAAGCACGCTCTGAATGAGAACGCTAATAGAGATTAGAAAAAGCGCAGGAGCAATAAAATTTCCTGAAGAGGGGTTTTCCGATAAGTTAAGTTTTTTTCTTGAAGCAAAGAGCGTGAAGAGGCCTGCAATCATAAAACTTGCGAGTCCAAAAACTTGAAAGAGCAAATCCGAAACAACGCTTCCTGTTCTTCCGAGCCAATTTTGGAATTCATTTTTAGATGTCCAGGTGGTCCACGAAGGATCGTGGGGAGAGTAACTCAAGAGGGCTAAAACCAGTGTTAAAGCAAGGGCAAACCAGACCAATCTTTGAATCTCTCCAAGGATGGGATTGGGGGCGCTTTTAGCACCGGCCATAGTAATTTTAGGGGAGCTGTTTTTTTGGGGCACGGACGACTTTTTTCCAAAGAGCATTCGTTCACCTTTTTGGCCGATTTTGAAAATCTGTTTTTATTTATTTTAACGTCGATAGAAGAGACTGAGAAATTGAATTTTCTATATTAATTATTATAACTTAGTGACATTCCTTGTCAATCAACTCGCTTGACACGTGGAGCAGGCTCCAACATCATCGCAGATGGTGGGTTTAACAGGTTAAAAAGAGGGGGGAATTTAGTTCTTCTTTGCATCCTGTTTTTAATAGGTGGGGTTTCCTAAAACTCTTTTGGTTTTAACAAATAGTAAACACCGCTTTCCAAGAGAATTTCGAGTCTAACAGGGACAAGAAATTTTTGAGAGAAGGTTCACCAGAGCAGAAGAGTTTTAGGTGGTTATTATTGGAGGACTGTATTTATGCCAACTGGCTTCGTGAAATGGTTCAATGACAACAAGGGATATGGTTTTATTGAGCAAGAGGGTGGACAAGATGTCTTTGTTCATTTTTCTTCCATCGAGGGCGAAGGCTTTAAGTCTTTGACCGAAGGTCAAGAGGTCGAGTTTGACATGACTGATGGCCCTAAGGGTCCTCAAGCTACACGCGTTGTCAAAGTCAAAAGCGGTAACGCTTAATTTTGATTCTATTTTTAGGGCCCAGTTGGCGAAAAAACTCCCTGGGCCCAAATATTTTTGTTGACACACCGGACTTTTTTTTCGTAGTTTAACGCTGTTTTAATCTTAAAAATCCTTTATTGGAATCATTGGGCTATAGAGGTTTTAGTCCTAATAAGTTTCAAAAAAACAGGAAAAAGATAGTAAATTTAATTATTTCCCCGAGATTTAATCCAACCAAACAGAAGGCAGTAAAAAATGCACTTAAGGGAGCTAAAAGAGAAACCAATCTCCGAATTAACTGAACTAGCCAAATCATTAGGCGTTGAGACTCCTGGGGGATTAAGAAGACAAGAATTAATCTTTGCCATTCTTCAAGCTCAAACCGAGCAAAACGGCTCAATTTACGGTGAGGGGGTTTTAGAAACTCTCCCCGATGGGTTTGGTTTTTTGCGAGCGCCTGACTATAACTATCTTCCAGGTCCAGACGATATTTACGTATCACCTTCTCAGATTCGTAGATTCATGTTGAGAACGGGTGATACTGTTGAGGGACAAATTCGTCCGCCCAAAGATTCTGAAAGATATTTTGCTTTATTAAAAGTTGAAAAGATTAATCACGAAGAGCCTGAAGTGGCCCGTGAAAAGATCTTATTCGACAATTTAACTCCGCTCTATCCTCACGAGAAGTTTAACTTGGAGTATGATTCCAAGAAATACTCGACTCGAGTGATCGATCTATTAACTCCAATTGGTAAAGGGCAACGAGGTCTTATTGTAGCTCCTCCAAGAGCCGGTAAAACGATGTTAATGCAAGAAATTGCTAATAGCATCACTCACAATCATCCAGAAGTTGTTTTAATTGTGCTTCTTATTGATGAACGGCCCGAAGAAGTTACTGATATGGAACGCAATGTGGATGGAGAGGTTGTAAGTTCTACCTTTGACGAACCTGCAACTCGACACGTTCAAGTTGCTGAAATGGTCATTGAA
>SXPJ01000047.1 GCA_005776395.1 Bdellovibrionales bacterium
GATTAACTTACACAGGGCCTCAGCGGTTCGAAGCTTTAATTCTTCGACTTTGCAACGAAAATCAAATTAGGAGTCTATGCCCAAGCCGTCCCGGCTGCGCGTGTGGGTTCGTGTACTGTATCAAGATCTGCCGCAGGAGGGACTTGAACCCCCACGCCCAAGGGCACTGGCTTCTAAGACCAGCGTGTCTGCCATTTCACCACTGCGGCACAGAAGGCCCCATATATAATGTTGAGCCTTTAAAAACGCAAACTAATCTTCTGAACTTTCCTTAATATAGGCATAAAGCTCTGGAAGACTTTCGCAAAGATTAGCCACCGGCGGCTGATTATCGTTCAAAACACAAATAGTTCCTTTATTTAAAGAAACCACAGGCTCGTAAGTCTGACTCTGCTTACAGAAGAGGCTCTCATACATACGAGTGCATATCGGTTTATGGAGATCGCTCTTCAAAGGGGTTACATAAGCATAAACATCGGAAAACTTTTCACAAAAATTAATTCCATCTTTTTCTGGGAAATTCCGAACGCAAATAGGATGGGCCGAAAATAACGAGGCTGAAAAAAGTATAAATCCCAATAAAAAATTTCGCATTTTTTCCTCCTGAGAATTTGTTGTCGATAGAATAGATATAGATTATTTTCTCCTCACCTAAAAAGCAAGTGGAGCAAGTCTTTTGGCTACTAAACGGATAAAAAAATCGCTCATCTCTCAAAAAAGGGCCCTGGCCACCTTTGATACCCTTTGCGAACTCTATCCCAACCCCAAAACCGAACTCATTTATGACGGCCCTTTTCAACTTCTTATTGCGGTCATTCTTTCCGCTCAGTGCACAGATGCTCAGGTCAACAAAGCCACCCCAGCTCTATTCCAAAACTTTCCAATTCCAGAGGCTTTAATGAATGCCCCTCTAGCCAAGGTTGAAAAATTAGTCCATTCCTGCGGATTTTATCGAGCTAAAGCAAAGGCCATCATCAAAACAGCTACCGACATTGTAGAAAAATTTAATAGCAATATTCCACAAACATTAGAAGAATTAACCACTTTGGCCGGAGTCGGAAGAAAAACCGCAAGCGTCGTTCTAAATCAGGCCTTCGATATTCCAGCCATTGCTGTCGACACCCACGTTTTAAGAGTTAGTCAACGCATAGGCTGGGCTCACACCGACACCCCTGAAAAGGTCGAAATGGAACTTCGAGCTTTACTCCCCGAGGAACTTTGGGGGGCTGTTAACGGCACTCTCATTCTCCATGGCCGAAAACTCTGTAAAGCCAGAAAGCCCCTTTGTGAGCAATGCCCCATTCAATCCGATTGTCATTTTTATCAAATAGCTCACCGCTAACGCGCCGAGCATGACAGCCTTTAATTTCCTGATTAATAGCTATCCATGGGTCAAAAGTTCACTCACTGGCATTCCAATCAAGTCTCGACTCCTCAGAGTTTCGAACGGGTTAAGTCGCTCTTACTCGATAACCGTTCATTTGCACCTATCCACAAACTCCAATACGGCGACCATGGATTAGAACAAACTCTTCAATGCATTAGCCAAGCTATTAAAGCCAAGAAACGAATTGCTCTCTATGCCGACTATGATGTCGATGGCACTATGAGCTGTGTCAGCTGGATCTGGTTTCTAAGATCTATCGACTACAACAACTTTATTCACTACATCCCCTGTCGATTTAAAGAGGGCTATGGAGTTAACCTCAAAGCTATTCAACATCTCATTGATCACGAAAAGGCAGAGGTCATTATCACTATGGATACTGGCATCACCGCTAACGATGAGGCGCAATATTGCCGCGAGAGAAATATCGATTTTATCTGCACCGATCACCACAAAATTCAGCTAGATAAAATTCCAGATGGCATCATCTTAAATCCAAAGCTCCACCCCGATCCGCTTTACCAGGAACTCTGCGGCTGCGGAATTACTTTTGTTTTACTTAGAAGACTTGCAGAGAGTTTTCCGGTCCCTTCCGCTTTATGGACCGATCTCTTAGCCCTAGCGGGTATGGCCACCATCTGTGACGTCGTTCCTCTAAATAGTGTAAATCACAAATTAGCAAGACTAGGTGTCGAGGCTCTCCTAAAAAGCCAACGACCTATTCTAAAAAAGCTAAGAGATACCGCTGAAATCACCTCTAGTATGGATGAGAAAGATGTAGGTTTTCGTTTAGGGCCTAGAATTAATGCTGTCGGTAGATTAGGTCATGCCGATCAAGTCATTGAAGCCTTTTTAAGTGAAGAGCCTTCGCTCTTAATCCGTCACATGGAACGCTCAAACCAAGAACGTAAAGAGATTCAAGCTCGAATTGTTTCTGAAGCCCGAGAAAAAGCCAAGCTTCATGCTGAAAGTCCCATTCTCTTTTTAGGGGGAGATTGGCATCCTGGGGTCGTAGGTATTGCTGCCAGTAAAATCGCTGAAGAGTTTTGGAAACCCACTTGGTTATATCAAATTAAAGATAGTAAAGCCAAGGGGTCGGCCCGTTCTATTCCTGGGTTTGATGTGACCGAAGCCATGAGTTCAGCCTCTCTTTTGTTCACTAAGTTTGGAGGGCATCGGGCTGCTGGGGGATTTACTTTTGCTATCGAACACGAAGAACAAATTCGTGAAACCCTAAAACAATTTGCAAACACTATAAAACAACAAACTCCAACCCTCTGGGAAAGTAGGATCTACTATGACTGTTCCCTCCCCTCAACCTTAGTTGCTCTTCCTTTGGCTCAACTCATGGAGGAGATGAAACCTTTCGGCCATGGTTTTGAAGAGCCTAAGTTTCTCATCGAAGGCGAGATTGTTGATTGCCAATTTTATAAAAATCTCCACACAGCCGTATCGGTCAAAACCGGTTCCCATGGAGTTCAAAAAATCATGTTCTTTAATGAGGTTCATGAATGCCTGTCTGATTCCTCGAAAGCTCGTTTCATCGTCACAGCCAGTAAAAACCTTTTTCAGGGGCGAACCTCCCTCTCCTTAATGGGAGTTGATTTCGAACTATCTCAACACTGACTTTTCATCCCTAACTTTTGAGGCTATTCTAAACCCAATTTAATTGGAGAACTCTTATGGCCGACTTCAGCTATCAACCTCTCTTTGAACCCATGGAAGACAAAACCACCTACCGCAAACTTCCTATCGAAGGGATCAAAATCCAAATACTCGACGGTAAAAAGTTTTTAGTTGTTACACCTGAAGCTATCACTCAGCTCTGTGAAATCGCTTTTGACGATATCTCCCATCTCTTAAGAACAAGCCACTTAGAAAAAGTGGCTAAGATTTTGAAAGATCCTGAAGCTAGTAACAACGATATCTTTGTTGCTGTGGAACTCTTAAAAAATGCAGTGATTGCAGCAGAAAGAATTTTCCCTTCATGTCAAGACACTGGAACCGCTCTTGTTATGGGTAAAAAAGGGGAATCGGTCCTCACTTTTGCAGATGATGCAGAAGCTTTAAGTCGCGGCATTTTTAATATCTATCAAAAAAGAAATCTACGTTATTCCCAACTCGCCCCTCTTTCGATGTATGAAGAAAAAAACACAGGAACAAATTTACCTGCCCAAATTGAGATCTATTCTGAAAAGGGAAACCAATATGAATTCCTTTTTATCGCCAAGGGTGGAGGCAGTGCCAACAAAAGCTATCTCTTTCAAAAAAATAAATCCCTATTAAATCCAAAATCCATGGAGGAGTTTGTAAAATCAACTCTACTATCGTTAGGAACTGCCGCGTGTCCTCCTTATCACTTAGCTTTGGTCATAGGGGGAACTTCGGCGGAGCACACTATAAAAACGGTAAAACTCGCTAGTTGCGGCTACTACGATAATCTTGTCACCTCAGGAAATATCAAAGGACGTGCTTACCGAGATCTCGAGCTTGAAAAACTCGTTGAGCGATGGGGCCGAGAGACAAAAATCGGGGCTCAATTCGGTGGAAAATATTTTGTCCATGATGTGAGAGTCATCCGACTCCCTCGCCACGGAGCCAGTTGCCCTGTAGGTCTTGGGGTTTCCTGTGCTGCTGATAGGCAAATTAAAGCCAAGATCACCGAAGAGGGAATTTTCTTAGAACAACTTGAGACCCATCCCGCCCGATTCTTACCAGGCGATGCGGATAAGAATAATGATGCGATTTCAATCGATCTTAATCGTCCAATGAAAGATGTTTTAGAAACTTTAAGTAAACTTCCCGTCTCAACCCGTGTCATGCTAAACGGGCCAATGATTGTGGCCCGTGACATTGCTCATGCCAAACTTTTAGAAAGGCTACAATCGGGTAAAGGGCTCCCAGACTACTTAAAAAATTACGCCATTTACTATGCAGGCCCTGCAAAAACTCCCACTGGACAGGCTTCGGGTAGCTTTGGTCCGACCACTTCTCAACGCATGGACTCTTATGTAGCCCCATTTCAAAAAGAGGGGGCTTCCTTAGTCATGCTCGGTAAGGGGAATCGAACCCAAGAGGTGGCTAAAGCTTGCAAAAAGTACGGAGGATTTTATTTAGGTTCAATTGGGGGACCTGCCGCTAAACTAGGTAAGGACTGCATTACAAAAGTGGAGGTCCACGAATATCCTGAACTTGGAATGGAAGCGGTCTGGAAGATAGAAGTTAAAGATTTTCCAGCATTTATCATTGTGGACAACAAAGGAAACGATTTCTTCTCAGGCAGATCCGGGGAGGAATAAACTTTCCCCTCCGTAAGTCCCTTATTTATGCTATACGACGGCCATGAAGCCTAAAGAAGATGAACCCATTTGCCTCATCAGTTATGAAGTTACCCAAATCCTTTTGGGGGGTGGGCCCGAAGACCGTACTAGTTTTTGGAAACAGTACCGCGAAGAGCAAAAGCTCAACAAAAAAACAAACTTTCAAAACTACCATGTCAAAGTATGCCGAAACCACCTAATCTCATGGAAACTAAATCTCAAAGATCCTGTTTATTACCGAAATAAACAACTGACCCTTGAAAAAGAAACGATATCTTTGTTTTCTTAGTTTGATGGGGCTTACTGGATTGATGCAATTTGGGAATACAAAGGCACAAAAACAAAAAATGCATCTAAAAAGGATATCGATAAAATCAAGAAAAAATTTAACGCTGTCTACGAGAAATATCAAAAACTCGGAAATTGCGGAAATTGATGAATATCATAAGTTTTTTTCTAGCTTATTTAATTACCTCTTCAGCATTCACTGCCCCTTCCCAATATTTAATAACTTTGAAATCGAAATTCCCTAACGGGCTCTTAGGCAATGATTACGGAATTCTGACAGTAGGCGATCTAGCACTTAATGCGTGCCGCTTCAAACCAAGACTTTTTCCTCCAACCGATTCTCTAAGAAACGAGTCGGCTAGTATTTCAGTCTATGGCGGCTTTGACGGAGTTCACCACGAACTTAGCGTCCTCCATGGCTTTTTTTGCATCTTCGGAAGCATAGAATTCGAGCGGACTTAAATCTTCGGTTCCGTAAAAGGCAATTTCTCGATCCCTACGTGCGGACTTTGAGATACGACAAAGTTTGTCTAAATCCTTTTGAATGCTTTTTGGCAATAGCTCCGCTTTTGCTTTCAATATTGCCGATACATCGTGGATACGAGGGAATTCTATACCCTGTTTTCTTAAAAGCGCTTTGAGTGCCAACTCCACGACTTCCTGAGACTCCCGTACAACATCAGGCCAAGACTTATGCTCGTAGAGCGTTTTTAGGGCCATTAACCTAGCTCCGCACCGCTTAATATAATCCGCAGCAAGGTCGATGTTTTTCATTCTTAAGCCACCTGACTTTCGTGAATCCAATAATTTTGCCCATGAGAACGCTCTCTTTTCAAGCTGCCGTTGGCGATGGCTTGTCGAACCCGCAACAAATATTGATGTATCTGGTTGGAAGTCTCAAAGAGTATTATCCCATCAATTGATATTTCAGCCCAAAAACCGGAAATAGGTTGCTTGCCGTCAGGAAGAGCCACAATGGAAGGTTGCACAGAATAGTTCTTGTTCTCTTCGATTTCCTCCCATTGATTATAGAGTTCGCGCTTAATAGAAATTCCTTCCTCCAGAACAAAAAGAAGATCGATATCCGATCCCTCGCGTTGTTCCCTTCTGGCCCAGGAACCAAAGAACACGATACCTATCAATTCATCGCCATAAATTTTCAGAGCATGCGAAATGGCTTCGAGCAGAGCAAGCCCAAATTCCGTTCCTTGTCCTACATTTCCCAAAAGTCGCTCGATGCAAAACTGATTCAAGGAAAGCTTTCTACGTTTTGCGAACTCTTGCAATGAGCTATGGAGTTTCGGATCTAATCGGAGTACGAATTTTCCCGACAACTGCTTCATAGTACTATGTATTATATATAGTAGATACTATTTATGTCAAGCGATAGAACTATGTTTGTTTTTTCAAGGTAATTAAAGTAATTCCTCCAGCTTTCGGTAACTCAATTGGATCCGTAAAATTCGACAACCAATTGTATTGGGTGAAGGAGTAGGTGTTTAGGGTATTTATTGTGAACGTTTGAGTGGCGGCTCCTGCGACGTTTGAAGCCGACGTATCTCCCGTAACCGTGGGCATTAAGACTCCCAAGGCTTGGTCTTGCCATTGATACAACGCCACATTCTCATTCGAGCTTCTTTCACTGATGCGACGGCATGAGAAAAATTTGAAACCCGAACAAAAAATAAAACTAGAAAGCTATCTCAGTCTTAATCGAGTACTGAAGGAAATTTATGATTTCAAACAAAAACTCTGTGCGCTTATGGAATTGAAATCTAAAAATAAAACTTATCTTAGGCCTGTGGTTCATGACCTTATCGAGATGATCGGTCAGCTTCGTCAAACCACTCTTGAACCCCTGCAGACTCTGGGAGAAACGTTAGATAAGTGGAAGGAGGAGATTGGTCGTATGCTCCGCTTTTCCAGATCCAATGGTATTACCGAAGGTTTTCATACCAAAATGGAAATGCTCTCAAGACGAGCTTTCGGATTTAGAAACTTTTCAAATTATCGATTAAGGGTACTTGCACATTGTGGTTGGGATGGGGTATTTGCTATCAGAAATCAAACTCACCAAGGGGCGATTCCCCCGTCAATGGCGTAGAGCCGGATGTATCCGGAATATACCCAAATGGAGCGGGTCACGTGATAGTAGGCGAACCCGCGACTGCAATGCGAGAGTACGCAGCCGAGTGGGGTCGGTCAAGAATAGACCTGGACGAGCTGGCAAGACTTCGTTGGGTTGAAAAATGGCCTATACAGCGACTGCAGACCCACTTCGGGTTCAGCAGCACTAAGATCAAGAAAGAGCTCCGGAGCCTCCGAGCTGCCAAGGGGCTTACGGGCTATTTCCGGGTCCGGAATGGGCGTGTTTGCTATGTACCGGGCTCCCCTACCAGCACCTTAAAGAGGACAGCGGGTGCCTCCTTCTAAAGAGCGACTAATATTTAACTTATATACAATTTCACAAGTATAACTTGTGATTTAGTATATATTTCAAACTTTCCCCTTGCCATTATTTGAAATATAGCTAATATCACAAGTATGGCTAGTGAAACTGTAAGTAAAATAAACAATCTCCTTCGTGTCTGGCCGGGAGGAACCGTTGCGGTAGTCCCGTGGCTGGCCAAGCACGGGGTCTACCAACAGCTTGCCTACGAATATGAGCGTTCCGCCTGGATCAAGCACATAGGGCGAGGAGCCTATGTGCGCTGGAACGATAAGGTAGAGTGGCCGGGAGCGGTCTACACCCTCCAGGCTCAACTGGGTCTCCCGGTTCACGTAGGGGCGAAAACGGCTCTCGAACTAAAAGGGCTGGGTCACTTCATCCCCACTGGAAAGGGGGCCCCCCTATTTCTATTTGGTCCTCCTAACGAGCGCCTCCCCGCCTGGTTTTTGCGCTACGACTGGGATCGGAAGGTTTCCCACAAGGTACCCCGTCTTTTTTCCGAGAGCTCGAACCGCGGTCTGATGTCTCACTCCTTGGGAGCCTTTGAAATCCAAATCTCGGCTCCAGAGCGAGCTATGTTTGAGGTTCTGCATCTTGTCCCGTTCGAACAATCTGTAGAAGAGGCCCAGCTCCTCATGGAGGGGCTAGGTACTTTGCGTCCGAAAATTGTCGAGGAGCTTCTGCACCATTGTCGTTCGGTGAAAGCAAAACGCCTTTTTCTGGCACTTGCCGAACGGTGCAATCATTCATGGCTGAAAAGATTAAATCTGACAAAGGTGAAACTTGGTAAGGGCAATCGTGTTGTCGTAAAGGGGGGAATCCTGGATCCCAAGTATCAAATCACGCTGCCGAAGCCGGAAAGGAAGGAGGGAAAGTGAATCGAGAGAGTATCTTCTTCAATCAAGCTGAGCTCATGCTTCAAGTGATTCCTTTTGTGGCAAAGGAAGCTTGTTTTGCGCTAAAGGGCGGCACTGCTATCAATTTCTTTCACCTGGACATGCCCCGCCTTTCGGTGGACATCGATCTTACTTACGTCCCGATTGAGCCCCGAGAAGATTCTCTGAAAAAAATGAGTAATGCGCTCTCGAACATCGCTGATCGTATAGAGAAGGCTCATGGGAAAATCAAAGTTCAAAGGAGTAAAGCGTCCGGCGGAAAGCGGGTAACAAAACTATTTGTTACGAACGGTAAGTTTCAAATCAAGATCGAACCCAATGAGGTCATACGCGGTACGGTGTTCCCGACTGAGGAAAGAGAACTGTCGGATAAAGTGCAAGAAGAGTTTTCGCTATCCGCTACTATTCATACGCTTTCTTTTGCTGACCTCTACGGAGGGAAACTTTGCGCGGCTCTCGATAGGCAGCACCCTCGAGATATTTTCGACGTTAAAGCGCTACTCGAAGAACGTGGGATTACCGACGATATAAGAAAGGCATTTGTTGTTTACTTGGCTAGCCATGATCGTCCCATTCATGAGCTGATCGATCCCGTTAGAAAGGACATAAGACAAATTTACGAGAAAGAATTTACTGGGATGACTGTGGAACCAATCGCCTACGACAAACTTGTTGAGATTAGAGAAAAGTACATTGTTCTTCTAAGCAAGTGCTTACTAAGAGAGGAAAGGGAGTTTCTTCTCTCCATCAAGGAAGGAACCCCCAACTGGAAGACGTTAGGAGTTTCTGGAATCGAGAGATTGCCAGCAATCCAGTGGAAACTGGAGAACATCAAGAAGATGAAAAAGGAAAAGCATGCCGATGCAGTACGGCGGCTAAAGGAAAAACTAGGACTATGAAGGCCTAGCTATCAAAGGAGTACCTATGTTTAAAATATTCGAATTTCTGGGAGGCCTGATGTTTCTAGTGGCGACCATTCAATTCTTTATCAGCCCTAGAAAGGCGCTCCAAGAAACATACTCCACACTTGTGGCTCCAAGTCCGAGAATTGTGAAAGGACATTTGGTCCTTCCGCGTAAGGAAGCAACCAGAAAGCCATTGATTAGGAAAAGCGTCGCCGACTAAAAGGCGGACTCGAGCGATGGAGAATAGCCCCACTTGGAGAGAAGACTATTTCTTGGGTCCAGAAGGAAACGGTTGAGAAGGGACCGCCAGGCAGTGCACAGCGTCTTAAGATCGAAACGTCACGGATTGGAGGGCCATGAATCTGAAATCGGCGGTACTTTTTGTAGCACTGGCCAATCTAGTCTATTTCTTCGTCGAGTTTGGCGTTGCCAACCAGATCGGCTCCGTTTCGCTTTTTGCGGACAGTGTAGATTTCCTTGAAGATGCCGCTATCAATCTCCTGATATTTTTTGCGCTCTCCCTGTCGGTACGCAGTCGCGCTAAGGTTGGGATGTTCTTGTCCTGCCTTATACTGCTTCCGGGTGCCGCCGCCTTGTGGACCGCCTGGAGCAAAATTCATTCTCCAATTGCTCCTGAACCACAGCTCCTTTCCCTTACTGGTTTTGGCGCGCTCCTCATAAATGTTGGATGCGCCTTCCTTCTAGCAAAATTCAGGCACCACAGTGGAAGTCTTACTCGAGCAGCATTTCTGTCAGCTCGAAACGACGCGATCGCTAATATAGCGATTATCGGGGCAGGGGTAGCAACGGCACTATCGAAAAATGCCTGGCCTGACCTCGTAGTGGGGCTGGGAATTGCGATAATGAATCTTGGTGCCGCTAAAGAGGTATGGGAGGCTGCTCGCAAGGAGAGCAGCACTGCAAACCCAGAGGCTTAGAAAAAATTCCAATGAATCTCGCAGATCTCGACAACGCAGAAGGTCAATGCGAATGAGGTAACGAAAAACGTATTGGAAAATTTCTGACCTTCATTCGACGACACGAAAGTGACCTGATATCCTTCCGGTACGTGAAGATAGCGCAATTTTATGCCGGGCTTCGAGTATCTGGAATGGGATACCGAGACCAACACCTACTTCGTAAAGGGAACGAATATCACGCTGGGGATGGTATTTTCCTCCCTGGCCAATCATTCTTCGCCTGAGGAGTTCTTTAGAGCCAGGCCCGAAGTTACTCCCGACTGTGTCGCGGAAATTCTGCGGTTCACATCCGATCGGATGATTGCATTGAAACGTGTCAGCACCTTCAATGAGCCGAGCGGCACTCTCCCCGACCACCAACTTGTCGAGACATTACAGTAGCGAGTGATCCGATCAATCCGGAAAGGGAATATAGCGACAACGCCATTCCTTACTGGTGGATACCTTCTGCCCGTGCTCAGGGTGATAAAAATCCTGAAAGAGAGTCTCTCCCGTAGTGTTCAAGAAATCTCAGAAGATGGCGGAGAAAATAAAAAAGCCGACTCTCTGGTCGGCAACGATTCAAAATCGAATTTTTTTGGGTCGGGGGTTCGCATACTTTGACGAATGGAGCGGGAGACGGGGCTCGAACCCGCTACCCTCAGCTTGGAAGGCTGATGCTCTACCAAATGAGCTACTCCCGCATATATATGACAACTCAAAATGTTCTGGGTAGTTACCACAGGTCATTTACATTCGTCTACTCTTTCCCGTTGATTTTCAAACTCTTTTTCCAAAACATTCCTGAAACACTTGAATTCAAGAAGGGTTTTAGCCCCTTTAAAGCTCTAATTTAAAGAATTTTTAGAGTCCCAGCTTGAACATGTAACTCATTCTTTAGTCATAGGCTTTATAAGCGGAATAAAAGTTCTCTTCCAGGTTTTGATTGAATCATCTCTCTTCCAGAGTGACCTATATTAGGAACTGTTTTTAGCTGTAAATAACTCTCTGGATAAAAAGTTTTAATAAACTTATAGTAATTTAATCCCCGCTCAAAACGATCTTTACCTTGAAGATTAGCTTCACAACTAGTGTCTAAGTAATCTGAAAGTGTATCTGACTCACCCAATAAAAGAGTGACTTTTCGATGATTAAAGCGGACTTGAAGTTCTTCCGGCCCCGTGTGCCCCATGTAAGAGTTTGTCTCACGGATTCCATAGGGATAGGAATGATAGTCTGGACAATTGACCTCAGGAATCACAAACCCATTTTTCTGATTAAATCTTTCCGGGGAAAAATACAAATAGGAAGAGGGGTTAGAAATTACGTAGGAAATTTGTAGAGGATATCGATCAATAATGGGACTTCCTGCTGCATATCGAGCTATGACCTGCCCCCCAGCCGAGTGCCCTATTAAAATAATCTTTTTTAATGCGGGAAATTTTCCACTTAATCCTATATTTTCAATAATACGATCCAAAATATCATAGGAACTGAAATTTCCATTAGCACTCAGATCTCCAAACTTCCAACTGTCTCTCCAATAAAGTTCATTACTTTCTCTGGGGTCCGATTCAACTTTGAAATGAGGAGCTAAAATTAGAACTTGGTCTTCTAAGCCTTCCAATTGAGCAGCCCCTTGAGTGTAATCAAAGTATTCGTCTGCATTTCTAGCGATCCCATGAACGACTATAACGACTCGTTCAATCGAGGGATTGGGATGATTTAAGGGAAAGTTTTCGTACAATTTAATTTTAAAGTTCTTAGATAATTGAAAGTCGGAGGGGCTTAACTTATGAGCATGGGAACCTTTTGAAAATAAAATTAAAACACTCAGTAATATTAGCAATTTAAAAATTTTCATTTTCAGCTCCCAAATCTGTATTTCTAGTTAAATCAAATATTCTTATGACTTGGCAACAATCTTTGACATTAGTATCGCAGTGTGACTATCTGAAAGGTAGGTTTGGGTGGGGTTAGTTTCAACTTCATCTGTTTTTTAAATTATTGGGGAGAATTCATGAAAAACACATTCCTGAAATCCTGTCTTATCGTTTCCTTATTTCTAAGTGCTGTAAGTTCAGCTAGCCCTCATTCGATTCGTTGGACAGGAAAGGAAGATAAGAATGCTAATTTGGTGCATGTCCTAGAGGTCATTCGCACTAAAACGGGAGTTCAATTATCTCAATCCAATTTCATGTTGGTCGAAAGTCGCAAATTAGCGACTAGCAATTATCTTATGTTAGCGCAAACATCAGGTGGAATTCCTATAAGCGGATTAAGTTTAAGAATTTGGACCTCACTAAAAAACGGTGAAACAATTCAAATTGAAGCGCTCATAAATGAAAATCCCCCTTCCACTAGTTGGAGTGCTAAGAGCGCCAGAGCTGCTTTAAGTTCTACGGAAACGATGGAGCTTGTTCGCACAGCTATCAAAGAAACTGAAGATTCTTTTATTCGTAAAATCAACTGGCAAGATATGTTTGAAAAGAGTCAGTTGGTTCGCGTTATTAAAGTTAATGGCAAGCGAGGAAAACATCGCATTGTCGTCAGTCTTGTAACCAAGAAAGTTCTAAATCAATCTTATGAAGAGTTCCCTCAAGCAGATCAAGTTTCCCAAGAAAACTCTGGTATTCCAGTTCAAGTTTATCCTATTTATGAAGAGGCTGAAGGAGAGACCCCTAATCAATCGGCGGCCCTGCCCCGTATCAGCAGTGAACTCCGTTATTTAAATAGTAACGTTCGTATTTTAAGAGGTCAGGATCCTCTGGCTCCTCTTAAAGCTCATCGTTATATCGACAACCTTTTTGAGCCTTTGCGCGGTCTTACGGTTGAAGGCAGAGAAAAAGGTTATTGGGCGATGGCCTATATTAAGGATCAAGCCGAGAAACTATTCTCTCAACTGCCCGTTATGGAAAATAGTTTCTCTAATGGTGGAGTCGTTCTCGAAGGTAGATATGCAACTGTAAGTCTATATCCAGAAATAGCTAAGCTTCCCAAACTTAATTTTACCCCAGCAGCTTCAGCCCATTTCAGGCCAGAGTTTGCTTCTATGTCGGATAATCCTGGTCATGAAGAGATGATTCCTGCGGTCGCTATTTATGGTCGTCCACTTTCCTCGTTAGAAGAAGCCTGGAGTCGACCTGCAAGACGTCTTATTGACAACGATCCTGTATCTTACTTAAACGATGGTTTTGACGAGATCCAGGTCTATTGGGCTATCACTCAGATGTTTGATTCGCTAAGATCCATGGGCTTCACGGATCCCGATTTTTCAACTCGTCCCTTTCATGCCTTTTTATATAATCCCGATATTACCTATCGAGATAATGCTTTTTATACAGACGATACCATTAACTTCACAACCTATTCATCTTCGAGTGCAAATATGGCTCGCGACAATACAACCATTTGGCATGAATTGGGTCATGGAGTGATGGATCGGATGATGGGAGATCACATCACGCTTGCTGATACCGGTGGTTTAAGTGAAGGAATGGCCGATTTCATTGCTCAGCTAATCGTTAACGATCTCACAGGGGGTATAGAGTTCCCTGGTAAAAATGCCATGAGAATTTTCAACAATACCGGATATTATCTAACCAACGAAGTTCACGATGATGGAGAGGCTTATGGCGGCTCCATGAATGATCTTTTACAAAGTGCAATGGCTCGCTATGGAAAAATCGGCTTAACAAAGGTTACCGATCTTACCATGGAAACGATGAGGCTTACCCGTAATCATCCTGGTCTTACAGCTGTCGATTGGTTCCAACACATGCTTTTTGCTGATGAGATGGGGAGTGGAATTAGATCCCCAGGAGAACTCAAAGAGATGATTGTCAGAGCTCTTAATGGCAGAAATTTTAATATGAATAAAACAACACCCGCTGCTCTTATCGTAAAAAATGGGACTGTTGAACTGGACAGCATCGGCCCTGGAAGCCGCAACAATCCAATAAAAGTTAACTTGGCCGATCCAAAATCGGCTGAATTCAATCTTGAGGTGGCCGTTAAAAATTCAACCAGTTATCAGTTTAAGTTTCCTGTCACAGTTAAAGTTAATTACAAAGGTGGAGCTCTTGAAGGGGGGGTTCACTGGCTTAACGAAGAGGCAGGTAACTTAACCTACACACTGAACTCAGAGGCCGATGTGGCCAAATTTACTCTAGGCACCGATGGAAAGTGTGATGAGATCAATCGACCCGATGGAAGTTGCGTGGACTACGCCTATATTCAGATCTGGAATCAAGGCGAAACGATAAAACCTCAAGCTAAAAAACGATTCTACTTAAGGGTCTATCCTAAGGCCCAATAAGATTGGACTGAAATAATTTAGAGAGCAACCACATGATTTCCAGAATCATTATTCTTTCCTCTCTAGGTTATTTCGTCGACATTCTAGATCTTTTTCTTTTTTCGGTTGTTAGACGAACTAGCCTTCTAGCGATCGGTGTACCGGAATCAGAACTCCTTAGTCAGGGTATTTTTCTGCTGAATATGCAGATGGGAGGCCTGATTTTGGGTAGTTTCATTTGGGGCATTCTGGGCGATAAAAAAGGCAGAGTTAAGGTGCTCTACGGATCTATCCTTCTTTATTCGCTGGCAACTTTTCTAAATGCCTTTGTAACCGATACCTATCAGTATGCCCTATTGAGATTCATCGCTGGAGTAGGACTGTCGGGTGAGCTTGGAGCTGCAATAACTCTCGTGAGTGAAAGCATGAGTTCCAAAAATCGTGGGCTTGGAACAATGGTCGTGGCTGGATTTGGATTAATGGGAGGAGTACTTGCAGCTCTGCTTTCAGAACTTTTTTCCTGGAATATGTGCTACATCATTGGCGGTAGTATAGGCATAGGGCTACTTCTTCTGCGAGTCACTTTACCTGAGCCAGAGATGTTCAAAGAGATCTCCTCACATCAAAACAGAGGCGATATTCGTATTCTCTTTAACTCCAAAAAGAGATTATTCAAATTGGCAAACTTAGTTCTAATGGGGGTTCCTATCTGGTTCAACAGTGGAATTCTGATGGTATTTGCCCCTGAATTTGGAAAGGCTCTATCGATTTCAGGAGAGCCCATTACTGCCTCAAAATCTGTTTTGTATTCCTATTTTGGTGTAGCTCTGGGTGATTTTGTATCTGGAGCTTTAAGCCAATGGGTAAAATCCAGAAAAAAAATAGTCGTATTATTTATATTGCTTCTAGCCTCAGCGATGATTTTCTATCTAACCGCTAATAAAAGCTCTCAGCTCTATTTTTACTCACTCTGTTTTGTTTTGGGTTTTTTTGCGGGCTACTGGGCTCTTTTAGTGACTATGACAGCTGAAAGTTTTGGAACCAATTTAAGGGCTACGGTAACGACCCTAGTTCCCAATTTGGTGCGTGCTTCGATAATTCCTCTTTCGTTTCTTTTTGAGTTTTTTAATAAAAATTGGAATATCATTACCTCTGCTTCCTACGTTGCCACTATTGCAGTTATTCTGGGATTAATCGCGGTGTCTCAATTACCAGAAACCTTTGGAGTCGAACTAAAATTCTTAGAGGAATAAAAGTTCTAATGAACTCTCTTAAAAAAGTATGAATTAGGTGAAGTCTGAAAAACGCCTCGTTCGCTATTGTAATGGCATGTAAGACAGGTATAAGGCACCGCTGCCGAAACATCCTTGCCCTTTTGAGTATGAAATAAGGAGGTCTGGCTTAGGTTTCCTTTTAGGTCATAAGCATAGAAATCAAATTGATTACTTAAATCCTCTCTCGCAATAATAAGTTCAGTTTCTCTAATGGTTTGGCTAGATGCAATTTGCGTTTGAGCGATAGAGATCTTCGGAAAATGTTTTGGACTTCGAAAAATGACTCGCTTCGCCCCTTTGACTAGACTAATTTCTATAACAGTTTGTTCCCATCGGCTAAAGTTATAGTGCTTTTCAAGTTCAATTAGGGTTTCAGGAACGGGAAACCTGGAATGATACCAAGAGCGCCCCTGGAGATAAGCCCTGGTCTTTAAGAGGTTCTTAAAAATTTGAAAAGCGGCCAACGGGGAATCCTTCTGACTGGCCTTTCTAAAACTTCCAAGTGTATCCGGAGCAATTGCAGAAACCGGAATAATCCCCCAGTCTTTACCTTCATTAGGTGGATTTTCTATAATGCGAAGACTCCCTTCGAAAGGGTTTATAAAGGCTGTAATCATGTAGATCATAGCGTCTCGGGTCATATTCGAAAGGTGATTTACATGAGAGGTAGAGCGTTGTTGGGGGAGAGGTATAATAAAGCTCGTCTCAGGACTTTCTTGAGCTGGGCTTAGATTCAAAACGACTAAAGACACCAAAGTCCAAATTTTTAATATGAATAGTCCCCGCATTTATTTATTCCTAGGAGACTAGATCCGGCCTGTCAAAGAATGGATAGAACATTTGGGGATTTTAAACTGTTTTGAGAGACTTGCAGGTTAGAGCAACAGTAGATAAAGTCTCGAATAGTCCGTCCCCGTAGTTAAATGGATATAACGAGGGATTCCTAATCCCTAATTACAGGTTCGATTCCTGTCGGGGGCACCACTTGCGTGGAATCGGGCACCCTTGAACCCTATAACATTCAACTTGGACTAGTTGTATCCGGTCTGATCATTCGATTCTATGGCAAAAAACAGTCGTTCTAATCCAATCGCAACTCCACTGAATCCGGAAATTCGATTGGCCGATTCAAACAATTTTTTAGGCTCTGGATGTGGTCTTTTTAAGGCCTTAATGCGCTCTTGTGACTCCTTCTCATATCGATCTCTTAAGAGCTTCTCATCACTTAATTCTGTACAGCCATTACAAAGTTCAATCCTATTCCAGTAGATTTCGAACCGTTCTGCTTTGGAGGTCCCAGGAATAGGACGTGAGAGTGGACTTACAGCACTAGGATATTCCTTTAAGAGACAAAAAGTTTTTGCAGGCAATGCAGGTTCCACAATATCAATCATAAGCTTAAAGAATAGATCAGCCCATGTATCGTCTGGAGAAACATGAATCTGTGTTTTTGCTCTTACAGCAGTCGTTAAATCATTAAGTAATGGGGTTAACTCAAGATTGATACCAGTTAGCTGATGAATCAGGTCATAAACGCAATAGCTGAGTACTGAGATAGGAGTCTCAGATAAGTACTTAAATAGCGCTATAGTTTCTTGTTCTATGTCCTTTGATGAGGTTTCGGGTTTGTAGAACTCTAGCATCGTGAATTCTTTTGAATGAATCGGACTTTCAGGATCATCTCTAAAGCTTTTACAAATCTGAAAGATAGCCAAGGGAAATTCAGCTAACAAAAACTTCATCTCAATTTCAGGAGATGAGTGGAGTTCCGCACTTCCGGATGAAAAGGATACTTTAAGAGTATCAATAGTGCTTTCAAAGGCTCCTGCAGTAACTAAATAAGAGGTTGTGACTTCCGTATAAAGATGTTCATCAAAAAACTGACGGGTCTTTTTTAGAAATTGTGCCCATTCAGAACGTTTATTTTTGAAGTCAAACACAGAATCTGCCATATAACCAAGGGTATAAAACAGTCGCTACATTAAGGAAAGAGAGAAGCCTAAAACACCAAAGAATCATTCGATTTAGAATTCCATGTGTTAAGCTACAGATAAAGCTTAATTAATTGGAGAATAGAATTCCGTGAGTACGGTTAGAGTTTCGAAATGGCTTCAAGAAAAATATCCCAATCTCAATCAAAGGCAGAGAGAAGAGGCTTTAGATTCAGAATGGGTTCTCTACTCCTCTGGTAAAAAGGCCAAAAAGGGTGACAAAGTTCCAATCAACGAACAGTTAAACTGCGATAAATTGGAACAGCATCTTGCTTTATTGATCAAGGGAGATGCGTTAGCTGGGGTTAAAATAATTAAAGAGGAAAATGGATTTGTTGTTGTTGATAAACCTAGTGGTATCGCTAGCCATCCGATAAGTCTTTTTGATACAAAAACACTAACTCATTGGACTAGAGCTCACTACCCTCAAATAAGAGAGGAGTTCCCAGAGGCACAGCCTACTCTTACGCCACATCGATTGGATACGGGAACCTCAGGGATCGTTATAATCGCTAAGCAAATGGAATTCTTTGTTCAATGGCGAGAAAGATTCAAAAAAAAAGAGGTGAAAAAAAGTTATCTAGCGTGGTGCTGGGGAGCGCCTTCTGCGGCTGAATTTGTGAATGAATATTCCATTGCCCATGCCGTCGGAGATAGCCGAAAGATGGTGGCGGTAAAGGGGAGTGCTCGGTATAAAACTCCAGTTCTCGAGGCCTATTCTTCCATTAAAGTCCTTACTCGAGTAAAAGAACGTGGAATTTTTTTAGCACAAATTGACTGCTCTACAGGGGTCACCCACCAAGTTCGTGTTCATTTGGCAATATTAGGGTTTCCTTTAATTGGAGATAAACTATATGACCCGGATTGGAACCAACGGACTCTTCACAGGCCTTTTCATGCTTTAAGAGCGATCTCTTTAACTTGGGGTGAGTGGAGTTGTTCTGTGCCTAATGAGGAGTTTAAAGGAGAGTTTTTAAATTAAAAAAGGCGGGTACCTAAGGTACCCACCTTTTTTTAAGTTTAATGAATGGTTGAAACTATAACTTCGCTTCAGCTGTAACTGCTGGAGCTTCAGAACTTACCTCTTCAACAGTTTCAAAGTCATCTTCAGCCATTGCAGCCTCTTCGTGAGTTAGAACATTAACTCTACGATAAGCATCAATTCCAGTTCCAGCTGGAATCAAGCGGCCCATGATGACGTTCTCTTTAAGCCCTTTAAGTCTATCAATCTTACCTTGAATCGCAGCCTCTGTGAGCACTTTCGTTGTTTCTTGGAAAGATGCCGCAGAGATAAAACTTTCTGTGCTAAGTGAAGCTTTAGTAATACCCAGTAATAGAGGCTCAGCAACCGCTGTCTTCTTACTTAGTTTCTTCACGCGCTCATTTTCAGCATCAAAGCGGAAACGTTCTACATGCTCACCTAACAAGAAGTCGGTGTCTCCAGTTTCGGAGATGCGTACTCGTTTCAACATCTGACGAACGATAAGCTCAATATGTTTATCGTTAATTTTAACGCCTTGTAAGCGATATACCTCTTGAACTTCATCCACTAGATATTTAGCTAGCGTCTTATCTCCAAGAATTTTCAAGATGTCGTGTGGGTTAGCAGCACCATCCATGAGAAGCTCTCCAGCGCGAACATGATCCCCTTCTCTCACGCTGATGTGCTTACCTTTAAGAATTAGATATTCTTGAGGCTCTCCGTGTTCAGGAGTTACGATAAGTTTTCGCTTACCCTTGCTGTCTTTACCGAAAGAGACTACGCCGTCAATTTCACTAATAGCCGCAACTTCTTTCGGCTTTCTAGCTTCAAACAACTCCGCAACCCTTGGAAGACCTCCGGTGATATCCTTGGTTTTCATTGTTTCGCGAGGAATCTTAGCGATAGCATCTCCAGGGAACAACTGGTCACCGTCAAACACGGTGATATTAGCTCCAATGGGTAACAAGTAGGTCGCTTTGGCCTGTTTGTTTTCATCCAATACAACCAAACGAGGTCTTAAATCGGTGTCTCTGGAGTCGATGATAACTCTTCGACTCAATCCAGTGACTTCATCAACCTGTTCGGAAACAGATAGCCCTTCGGCAATATCAACGAACGATACTGTTCCGCCTTGTTCAGAGAGAACAGGAACTGTGTAAGGATCCCAAGTTGCAACAACTTGACCTTTAGTGACCTTTTCACCTTCTTGAATAGTTAATCTCGCACCGTAAACCAATTGATATCGTTCTCTCTCTCGACCCGTTTCATCGAGAACTGCAAGTTCTCCATTACGATTCATAACCGTGAATGTGTTTTGTCGGTCTTTAACCAGATTGGTTCTAAAAAGCTTAACAGTTCCATCGTGTCGAACTTCAAGAGAGCTTTGCTCAGCTCTTCTTGTCGCAGTTCCCCCAACGTGGAAAGTTCTCATGGTTAACTGAGTTCCAGGTTCACCGATACTTTGAGCAGCAATGATACCTACAGCTTCACCAATATTGACTAGGTGTCCACGAGACAGATCACGACCATAGCATAAGCAACAGATGCCGACTTCTATCTTACAGGTTAAACCTGAGCGAATAAGAACTTTTTCAATGCCCGACTCTTCGATAGCGGTCATTTTCTCTTCGTTAATCTCTTCGTTGGCTTTGACTAAAACCTTACCATTGAAAGGATCAGTAATATCTTCAAGAGCCACACGACCTAAGATTCGATCTCCAATGGCTTCAATGATTTCACCGCCTTCAACGAGAGCAGAGATTTCGATACCATCAGTAGTTTTGCAATCGTGGTTAGAAACAACGATATCTTGAGCAACATCCACGAGTCGTCGAGTTAGATAACCTGAATGAGCTGTTTTAAGAGCGGTATCAGCTAGACCTTTTCTGGCTCCGTGAGTCGAAATAAAATATTGAAGCGCATCTAGTCCTTCACGGAAGTTAGCTGTAATTGGAGTTTCAATGATTTCGCCTGAAGGACGAGCCATCAACCCCCTCATACCTGCTAACTGACGGATCTGAGCAGCACTACCTCTCGCACCGGAATCTGCCATCATATAGATGGAATTAAGTGACGGAATAGTAATTTTATTACCTGTTTTATCGGTGACTACATCTGTTGACAGTTCTCCCATCAGTTCTTCAGCAACTTGTTCAGTTACTTGAGCCCAGATGTCGATTACTTTATTGTATCTCTCACCGTCGGTAATCAACCCTTCGGTATACTGATTCTGAATTTCTTGAACCTCAACATAAGCTTTATCTAGAAGCTCCGCTTTTTTCTTCGGAATCTTCATGTCTTGCATACAAATACTGATTCCGCCTCGGGTTGCGTACTCGAAACCTAAGGAGCGGAGTTTATCTGCCAGCATAACCGTACGTTTGTTTCCTGCAACGCGATAGCACATGTCCATTAACTCAGAGAGAGCTTTTTTATCCATGACTCGGTTGTATTCATCAAAGGAAATTTCCTCAGGAATAATCTCTCTGAGAATCAAGCGACCTGGTGAACAGTCGTACATCTTTGTCTCACCCTTGTGGTTGGAGACACGGACGTTAATTTTTGCATGAAGATCTACTTCGCCTATTTCATGAGCATAAATAGCTTCAGTAGGATTAGAAAAAGTTTTTCCTTCTCCCTTACAGTTAACCCGCTGTTGGGTCATGTAATAGACACCTAGAACGATATCCTGTGTGGGATCGATAATAGGTTTACCGAAAGCAGGTGATAAGATGTTGTTAGTAGACATCATCAATACGCGAGCTTCTAATTGTGCTTCCACGCTCAGAGGAACGTGAACAGCCATTTGATCTCCGTCAAAGTCCGCGTTGAATGTGGAGCAAACCAACGGATGCAATTGAATAGCTTTACCTTCAATAAGCACAGGTTCAAACGCCTGAATACCTAAACGATGAAGGGTCGGAGCACGATTAAGGAGAACTGGATGTTCTTTGACGACTTCATCCAAAATATCCCATACTTCTTCTTTTTCTTTCTCTACCATTTTCTTAGCGCTTTTAATGGTAGTTACAAAGCCACGTTCTTCAAGCTTGTTGAATATAAAGGGCTTAAAGAGTTCCAATGCCATTTTCTTAGGAAGACCGCATTGATGAAGACGCAGTTCAGGTCCAACGACGATAACTGA
>SXPJ01000048.1 GCA_005776395.1 Bdellovibrionales bacterium
CTTGAAAAAAAACAGCTTTTCTCTTCTCCCTCTTTGAAAAGAGAGGGCCCCTCTTTTTTATCCTCTTCTCTTTCCTTAAGGAGAGTAGATAACTCCCAAGGTAAACGAACTCCCATTCCCGCCCAAATCCGACACGAAGTCATGAAACGGGACCGTGGCCAATGTACTTTCAAAAATAAAGTAGCTAACCCATGTCAGAATAAAAGATGGATAGATCTCCATCACAAAAAACCAATTGCGAGCGGTGGAGAGCATAGCCTTAGTAATATTACAACCCTCTGCCGGCAACATCACCGGTTCCTTCACCAAAGAATCTTTTAACGAATGGAGAACCCGATACAAAAATCATAACCAATTTAAAAAGAGGTACCGACTCTAAAAAAGAACAGGGCCCGTAGCTTTACATAGTAAAGCAAAGGGTTGCTAAGCCATTACAAAATCATCCTAAGATTACTAAACTTGTTCGGCGCGGAGTACGGTACTTGTTGCGCTAAGCGGCTCACTTATTTGTTAGAGATCCAGCCTACCCATTTGCCATCTTATGTCTTTACAACAAAAAACAAATTTGATTTCACTTAAAATCACAATAAATAGTCTTTAAAAATTCTCGAAGTGAAGTTTGCCAACTTCCCATAGTCTTTTCACCTAACTGTGCCAGAAGTTTTCTGTTGGCCATCACCCCGTAGCTAGGTCTTCTTGCAGGAAGGTTTATATCAGAACTTTTTTTAGGTAAAAGTTGAGTTGAAAGGTGCCATTCATCACAAACAAAGGCAAAAACTTCAGCCCAACTTGCAAAATCATCATAAGCAAAATGAAATAGTCCCTTAGCTTTTTGTTCTATTAGTTTAACTACAGTTCTGCTTACATCCCGAGTCCAAGTAGGTGCACCCCATTGATCCTCAAATGGAGTAAACTTTTCTTTATTTCTAAGACTGCTAAACCTTTCTCTTCTCTTCCCGTAAAGCCATTGAACTCTCAACACCAAATTTGCTGGATTTTGAAGTACCTCTCGCTCCCCCAAAAGCTTTGTTTCCCCATAATAATTGGGCTTCGGTGGATTGGGCTCATCCTCCTCAGTTAAAGGGCGATTTAAAGTGCCATCAAACACATAATCAGTAGAGAAGTGGATGACAGGAATACCGAAAGAGCCTGCAACCTCAGCTAAGTTTTTAGGTCCAACGACATTAATGAGATAAGCTTTTTCCCTCTCTTTTTCAGCTCCATCTACGTCGGTATAGGCCGCGGCATTGATAATGTAGGAAATGGGGTTCTTATGAAGAAAGTTCTCTACCTGAGTTCGATGGGTAATATCCAGAGTCTTACTATCCGTTGATAAAACACCCTGCCTACCTCTAGACATAACAATTTCTTCAACCAGGTCGGAACCTAACATTCCAGAGGCACCTGTAACTAAAAGGGGGAATGGTTGTTTCTTTGAAACCAACATCTCTTATTGCTTATTAAACATTAATTGATTGGCTAAATTTAGAGACTCAAAAGTTCCTGCATCCGTCCAGTTGCTTTGGAATAAATCATAAGTCAGAGTCCCTTGACGAATATAAAAATTATTAACATCAGTAATTTCTAATTCACCACGCCCGCTAGGTTTAAGAGTTCTAATGACATCAAAAATTTGATTGTCATAAAAATAGATTCCAGTCACAGCATAGGAACTTTTAGGGTTCTTAGGTTTCTCTTCAATACCAATTATTTTATTCCCCTGAAGTTCGGGTACGCCAAATCGTTGAGGATCTGAAACCTTCTTCAATAGAACCTTAGCACCTTTATTTTGCTCATGAAAATTCTGTCCAAATAAATTTAAATCATCTTCAAAAATATTATCCCCTAGAATCACACAGATCTTTGATCCTCTACAAAAACTTTCAGTAAGTGCCAAAGCTTGAGCAATTCCTCCTGCCTGATCTTGCACCTTATAACTAAACTCACATCCAAAATCCTTACCCGATCCCAGAAGTGTCACTACAGCTCCCATGTGCTCCACTCCGGTCACAATGATAATCTCTTTTATTCCCGCCTTAATTAGTTTCTCAACAGGGTGAATAATCATGGGTTTATTACCCACAGGTAATAGATGTTTATTAGTGACCTTGGTCAGTGGGTAGAGTCTGGAACCTGTTCCTCCTGCTAAAATAACACCTTTCATGAGTTCACCTCTTTAATTTTAGGATTACCTGAACTGAATTTTTTTTCATAATTGGCTTGATAATATTTTAAATACTCTGTGCCTCGAACCTTTTTCCACCACTCAGTATTTTTCAAGTACCAATCCACTGTAGTTCTGAGCCCCTCTTCAAAAGAGGTTTTAGGTTCCCAACCCAATTCTTTTCTAATTTTAGATGAATCTAAACCATATCGACGATCATGTGCCGGACGATCACCTACATAGGTAATCAGAGACTCCGATTTTCCCATCATATTTAAAACTTTTTTAATCACATCGATGTTTTGTGCCTCACCAGATGCACTAATATTATATATTTCTCCGGAACGACCTTTTTGTAAAACGGCATCAATACCTCGACAATGATCTACTACATAGATCCAATCTCTCACCTGTTTTCCATCGCCATAAACAGGAATAGTCTTATCCTCAAGAGCATTCGCGATTAAAAGAGGAAGTAACTTCTCAGGAAATTGGTAAGGGCCATAATTATTAGTACATCGAGTTATAAGAACAGGCTGTTTATAAGTACGGGCACTTGCCAAAGCTAAAAGATCCGCTGAGGCTTTTGAGGCCGCATAAGGCGAGTTAGGATCAAGAGCGATGGTTTCAATACAGGGAGGATCATTGGGTTTTAAAGAACCATAAACCTCATCGGTTGATACATGGACAAATCTTATATTGCCAGCCTCACGAGCTACAGCGAGTAAATTTTGAACTCCCATGACATTAGTACGCACAAAAGTATCGGGATCTAAGATACTGCGATCCACATGCGTCTCGGCAGCGAAATTTATAATGGCATCAAACTTTAAATTTTTCGCCCAGGCTTTCAGAGAGGGATCTGAAATGTCTTTTTGAATAAAAAGATAACGCCCAGAAGCCAAGATCTCTAGATGTTTTGGCATGTCAGGATGGGCCGCATAAGTAAGGACATCTAGATTCGTTACTTTGGATTCAGGATAGTTTTTTAAAAAGTATTCAATAAAATGGGAACCAATAAAACCGCATCCCCCAGTTACCAAAATATTCATAGTCACTCTCTCAAAATTAAAGAAGATTTTTTATATGTTTTAGCCCTATTCAATAAATAAAGTCACGATATTAACTCGCAGAATAAAATATCCCCTCTTAAAAATGAAGTTCATTTTGTCATTTGGTTTTCCTTAAGCTATAGTCTCCCCCTACATGGTTACTCTTGTTACAGGTGCTACAGGATTTTTAGGGCAATATCTACTGCCTTACCTTAAAAATTTACCCCCCCATGAGACAATATACTCATGCTCTCTAAATAAGCTCAAACAGGACGAAAACTTCTCCGAAGCTCTTGATCTTACTGAGTCCAAATCGGTGCTAAAATTCATCCAGAAAGTAAAACCTCAGAGGGTTTATCACTTAGCTGGAATTGCTAAAGTTTCTAATGAAATTCGATTTGAGTCCTACTTTTCACAAAACACCCTATCAACCCAGATTCTATTGGGGGCTTTAGCTTCGCTAGATACACCCGTTGATTTTTTTCTGACTAGCTCAGTTCATGTTTATGGAAACCAGGCAGGAGTTGTAAATGAAAGAGCCGAAATAAAACCTGAAGGGGCGTATGGTTTTACCAAATATCTGGCAGAAGAGGCCCTAAAAACATTCACTCAAAAATTTCCCAAACTACGAGGAGTCGTGGGAAGACTTTACAGTTGCATTGGTCCGAACCAACCTCTTGGCTTTATCACTTCAGATATTTGTAAAAAAATTAAGGCCCTTAAAAAAACTGGGGAGAATACCTTGGCGGTAGGCCCCATTGACAGTTACCGTCGCTTTACTGATGTTCGAGATGTCATCAAAACCTTCCCGATTCTATTAAACTCACCCCTGAGCTCTAGATTTGAGGTCTTTAATATTGCTCCCCCTGAAGAGACTCAAGTAGGTCAAGTGATTCAAACCCTACTCAATCTTGAGGGAATATCGGCTAAGATTGTAAGTACGCAAAGCCATAACAATTCCTTTAAGGGATTGAAAATAGACACTTCGAAACTGGTGCACTATGTCCCCAATTCTACTTTTCGTCCTTTAGAATCAACTTTAAAAGATATTTTAGATTCGACTCCTTATTGAATTGTCCCAGATTCATCATTACGATAACCTCAAAAGTATTTTCAGGAGATCTTTTATGGCAATTGAGAACTTAATTATTATTGGCTCTGGCCCTGCAGGTTATACCGCGGGAATCTATGCTGCCAGAGCCAATCTTTCGCCTCTCTGTATTGAAGGATATCAATCAGGAGGTCTTTTGATGTTAACCAGCGATGTCGAAAATTTTCCTGGTTTCCCTCAAGGAATGATGGGCCCCGAACTCATGGCAAACTTTAGAAAACAGGCCGAGAGGTTCGGGACTCGATTTATTTCCAAAAATGTAACTCACATCGATTTCTCCTCTTTTCCTCTGAAAGTTTATATCGAAAATGAAGAATTCCAAACAAAAGCTGTCGTTATAGCGACGGGAGCCGCCACTAAATGGCTAGGTTTAGAATCTGAAAGCCGTCTTTTGGGTAAAGGGGTTTCGAGCTGTGCCACTTGCGATGGGGCGTTCTTTAAAGGGGCTAAGCTAATTATTGTAGGAGGGGGTGACTCTGCAATGGAAGAGGCTACTTTCCTAACCCGATTTGCCTCTCATGTCACTGTGATCCATCGTAAAGATACTTTAAGAGCCTCTAAAATTATGCAGGAACGTGCCTTTAAAAATCCCAAAATTAGTTTCATCTGGGACTCAGAGGTTGTTGAAGTTTTAGGGCAAGATGCGGTCACAGGCGCTCGAGTTAAAAACTTAAAAACAGGTGCACTAAGTGAAGTGCCTTGCGAAGGCTTCTTTGTGGCTATCGGACACGAACCCAATACCAGTTTCCTCAAGGGCCACATCGATTTAGATCCTAAAGGTTATGTCATTCTTCCTAAACGCCCTACCACGGTTACAAGCCGAACAGGAGTGTTTGCGGCGGGTGATGTTCAAGATACCATTTACAGACAAGCCATTACAGCTGCAGCTTCCGGGTGTCAGGCTGCTATTGATGTAGAAAAACATTTAGAAACTTTGCATTAATTTATTAGAGGTCATTTAATGAAATTACAAATAGGTATCATTTTGGGGGCGATTATGGCGGTTCATGCACAGGGTTCAATTAAAAGATTGGGGCATATAACCCCTCTAAAATATGACTACACACCCGAACAAATTAGTTCCTTATGTAACTCTGAGATCGAATCCCTAAAATTGCGGCTAGATGGAATTTCAAAGTTATCTGAAAAAGAGAGTACTTTTGAAAGTACAACACTTGAGATCGAAAAGTGGACAAGCCTATTTGGAAACAAACTAAATCCTGTCGTTTTTCTTAAATATGTTTCTCCTTCTACTGAGGTTAGAGAAGCTGCCGATGTTTGTGAAAATCTAGTTCAGCAGCTTTTTGTCGATATTTACTCTAGGCAAGATCTATTCTTAACTTTAAAGTCTGCTAAGCAAAAGAATCCTAGTCTCACACCGGTCGAGACCAAGCTGTTCGATGAATACCTAATTTTATTCAAACGAAATGGTTTGGAACTTAGCCCTGAAACCCAAAAAAAATTCATCGAGAAAAAGAAAAGACTTGTAACGATTGAGTCGGAATTTGCCAATCGCCTAGTCAATGAAGAGAGCTCCTTTGAAGTTACTTTAGAAGAGCTAAAGGGGCTTCCCCAAAGCTACATTGATTCTCTAGAAAAAACTGCCTCAGGAAAATTTAAGCTAACCATGTCCTACCCACACTACTACCCCTTCATGCAGAATGCACAAAATGCAGAAGCCAGGAAAGAGTTTGAATTTAGATTTAATAACCGTGGAGGAGATTCTAATAGGCTTCTTCTCGAGGAGGCGATTTCCCTAAGAAGTGAGCTTTCCCAAATGCTAGGTTATGCCACCCACACCGATTTTGTGCTGGAACGTAGAATGGCTAAAACACCTGAACAGGTCAGATCTTTCTTAGATAATCTTATTCAAAAATTAAAAACAAAAGCTCATCAAGAGCTTAACGACATGCTTACTGAGAAGAAAAAAGAGCTCGGTGACTGCGAATCCACCATCAACGCTTGGGACTGGCGCTATTATGAAAATAGCTTAAGAAAAACAAAATATAATGTTGATCCTCAACTCATCAAAGAATATTTCCCTTTAGAAGTTGTTCTTCAGGGAATGTTTGATATTTACCAAGAGCTATTCGGGGTTAAATTCACTGAAGAAACATCCACAGATGTTTGGCACCCCACAGTTAAAAAATATAGAATTGAACGTCAAAAAGAGGTTGTGGCCTACTTTTATATGGATCTATTCCCAAGAACTGGCAAATATGGTCACGCAGCCGCCTTCACATTACTTAATGGCTTTGAAAGAGAGAATGGAAGCTACGAAATTCCTGTTTCATCAATTGTAGCTAACTTTAATCCCCCCACCTCTCAAAACCCCTCACTCCTGCCTCATGCAGAGGTAGAAACTTTATTTCATGAATTTGGCCACATTATGCACCAGACTCTAACTGGAGCTAAATTTGCGACCTTTTCGGGAACTAGCGTAAAGACCGACTTCGTCGAAGCTCCATCCCAGATGCTGGAAAATTGGGTCTGGAAAAAAGAAACTCTAAAGAAACTCTCAGGCCATTACTTAAATCACAATCAAAAACTCCCTGACGAATTAATTGAAAAGATGATCCAGGCAAAACTTCTCAATGTGGGAATTCAAACCCTTAGACAACTAGCCTTTGCGACTATCGATTTAGATTACCATTCATCCTCCAAAGTAAACTCTACTGAGATCTATGAAAAACGGATGAAAGAGATCATGCTAATACCGATTCAAGAGGGAACCCAACCTCAAGCTAGTTTTGGTCATCTTATGGGGGGATACGACTCCGGCTATTATGGATACATGTGGTCTAAAGTTTTTGCTCAGGATATGTTCACCCGATTTAATTCAGAAGGACTTCTCAATTCAGAAACTGGAAGAGACTATGTAGATTGGATTTTGAAACCTGGTGGAGAAAGAGAACCCATGGAACTCATAACTGGGTTCCTTAAGAGAGAACCCAATCATGAGGCATTTTTAAAAAGTATTGGCCTTTAAAACCGATTAATCCCTGAGTTCAGTTGCGTTTAATCCAGCGACAAATGGATTAGGCTCGCTCTTCTAACCAGAGCCTACAGAGATTTCCATAAGTTGTGGCCATACGTTGCGAGGCCTCTTCTCGAGTGCATTTTTTTTCTCGGTAAAGTTTTAAGGGCTCCCAGAACACAGTTCGACCTACGGCAAATCCGACAACCCCTTCAACATTGGCTCCCACTTTCAACCATTCACGAACTTTAGCCTCATTCTCACCACGCCCGAGAACGATGCAGCCCACTTGGGTTCGACCACCTTGTCTAGCCGCCACGCAAACCTTTTCGAAATCTTCGCGTTTATCCAAACCTTCTAATTTCCAAATATCGGCTTCGACTCCATGCTTTTGAAGCTCCTCGATAGCCTTAACCATTAAAGAAGGACGAAGATTAACGTCATACTTAGCTTTATCTCCGCCACATCGAACTAGCTGTTCTTCAGTAGGTGGAACCAACAACTCAAACATATATTTTTTATTGGCTTTATCCAAATAGCGAGACAACTCAGCAAGCTTAGTCGCTTGTCTCTCATTCATCTGTTTCTCAGCCTCTGGGTTATATCTCACTAGAACCTTAATAATATCAGGCTGATATTTTTCGATGTGCTCTTGGTAGTTAGGATATTCAAAATCAAACTCTTCTTGACCACTCTTTTCTACGCAAACACAGACGGTAAAACCGGCACTTTTGGCCTTTTTAATTACATTCTCACCAAACTGCTCATCAACTAAAACCCCCATAATTTCTCGAGGCAAGCCGCTTTTAACGGCCTTTTCAAAACCTTCAAAAATAATATCTTTGTAGGATTGGATTTCTAAGGTCTGTTCGGGAGTTGGGGTCCCTTTAATTCCAAACATCTTCTCTTGAAATGAAGCTCGGTGATCAAAAGGTAATACTAAAAGTTGCTTTTTATATCCTCGTTCTTTTCGCATTTCCGCCATAAGTTCTCCCTCAAATCTAAAGGTTTTTAGTCCGAAAACAACCTATGCTAAATTTTAGAATTTAGCAACTTTACCACTCCCTAACAGCCCACCTACAACCCGACGCATTAACCCAATCTAAAAATTTGATATCTGGATATTGTTTTTTTTAACCAGCCTGTGCTATCGTTTTAAAAATCACATGAAACAATCATCGCTTAAAGATTTTCTTGAGTTTCTAAATCAACAAGATGCCAAGAGCTTCAAGACAGATATCGTCGATAAATACTTAAAAACTCACCCTATTGACCATGAAGAGTTTCTTCCTTACACCTTTTTTAGAGAAGAAACCTACGGAAGAAACCTCATTGCAAAGAATGACTTTTTTGAACTTTTAGTTCTTACCTGGCTTCCAGAACAAAGAACAGCTATTCACGACCACGCAAACCAACGGTGTTGGGTGTTAATGGAGCTAGGAAGTTTAACTTTTAAAAATTATGAACCCATTGGACCTATTATAGATGAAAAAAAATACACCTTAAAACCTGCAGGAAAAGCAGAGGTTATTAAGGCCGGTAGCAGCCCTGCTTATATCGATGATGGAATTGCCTTACATTCTATTGCCAACGCCTCTAGAAAGCCGGCTATAAGCGTCCATTTGTATGCAGCTCCCGTGGCTCGATGTCGAATCTACGATGAAGCCTCAAAAACATTCAAATGGTCCGAACTAGAATACTTCACCTTCTCAGGAAATACCTGGAATGAAACTATTCAAGCTCTTCACTAATCTCTCTTATTTAAATTCAAATAGTTGACCGGTAGGAGCCGTGACCATCGGAAGAATTTTATTAAGGGTATTTCTATTTAAAACCTTCTCATAATAAGAAATATATTTATCCACCATTAGCTTGTAATGAAACTTGGATAAGGCCCAGTCTCTACAAACTGTGGAAGAGTACCTATCTAAATGGGAGACAGCCTCCACCATTTCAGCTTCGCTTAGACATATTTTCCCTACTTGAGAATTCACAAGTTCAGGCAATGAACCAAAAGGGGTTGCAATGACAGGGGCACCACTCACCAAAGCCTCGACTACTGCGATTCCAAATGGCTCATGCCATAAAACTGGAAATAGAAGTCCCGCGGCTTTAGAAAGCCATTTAGCCTTAACTTCCCCGTCCACCATCCCTTCCCAAAATACATCTCGCCAGCCATTAAAAAACTTTCGACTTCCCCCCATGATATGAAGCGATCTATGACTTTTCCGAGCTATTCGGACAGCTCCTTTAACATTCTTAACCGACCAGGAAGCTTTGGCTAAAAAAACCAAATATTTGTCTCTATCCTTTTCAAAAATATACTCGTCAGGATCTAGTCCATTATAAACAAAGGCCGAGGCACCATGTCGATAGGCATGGTTCTGACTTACAAAAACAGTATTAATGGAATAATTCTCCCCTACCTTGCCATTTCCCCCAAGGGTTACCAGATGAGGATAATCAGGGATTTCAGGAGGGGTATTAAAATAGTGAACCACGTCACAAGCCAATTCTGTGTAGATTTTTTCGTTGAAGGGGACCACTTTAGCGTAAGGACACTGACTATCAGGGGCACAGGACAATACCACCTCAATTCCCCGCTCACACAAACCTTTAGCAAGCCAGCTAACGACTCGTTCGGTTCCCCCATAACCCTTAACCGGAAACTTAGCATTGTGTACAAGTGCGATTTTCAAAGTAAATTGACGTTAATAAAATTTATAACAACAAGCAAGCAGTCATTGCCAACTCCATCGAGACTTTCTACAAATAATCATGGCAAAAAAATATCACTTCAATATTAATAAACTTCTTAAACTACAAAGGGCTTTTGTAAAAGAGAGAGAATGGGATCTCTTTCACACCCCTAAAAACCTGAGTATGGCCCTAGCGGGAGAGGTAGGAGAACTGGTAGAGATCTTTCAATGGTTAACTTCAGAAGAGTCTTTTGAGGTCATGAAGGATGCCTCAAAAGCCACACAAATTCATCACGAACTTGCAGATATTCTGTATTACACCTTACGAATAGCAGATCGATTGGATGTCGACTTAGAAAAAGCGATGATTGAAAAACTCAAACAAAATGCAAAACGTTACCCAGTAAAGCTCTCAAAGGGTAACGCCAAAAAATATACTGAACTAAAAAAAAGATAACTACTCAGCTAGAGCCAATTCTCCTTGAGAAGAGCTATAAGCTCTGAATAGATGCTCATCAGCTTCTCGAACCCACTCTTTTAAATACTTCCCAACCCATCTTCTGTATTCTGGATTTGAAGTGGAAATTTCTCTAGGGGCTCTTCCCATTAATTCAACCTTCTGAACCATTTCAAATCTCAACCCCTTAAGAAATAAAGCTGCTCCTCTAGAATTCTTTCTTTTCAATGAATCGTAGAGCTTTACCAATTTAGCAGTACTAGCTCGATCCATATCTTTTCCAACTTCAACCACAAATTTCAAGTAGGCAGGATAGGAGTCTAAAATATCACGGGTCGAACGTTCTGTTTCTACTTCAGGAAAAGGAAAAGAAGAAAGATTACGTGAAACTTGAGTTGATGAAAAATTCATCCCAAAAGCTGTTCCAGTACTAAGGAGAAATGTAACTGTACCTAGAAGAAAAAGTTTCAATGAACTTCTTCCCTTTCGAAGCACTGAGCTCCATTTAAGGTCGGCTACTTTTCTACTGTTAACTGACATACCTATTTTTTTGCCCAAGCTGCGTTTCATGCAATCTCCCCCATTTTCTCTGGCGGAGTTAATTCAACAAACGTACCAGGAGCAGTTTTTTTCAAGTAAGGCTAGAGACCTTAAGTCCGTTAAACTTTTTGACGAACGACTAACAATATTTGCCCAAATCCCTACCGCAAATTGTCCCTCTATTTACAAAATCGTCACCTACTCAGGCATAAAGCAGGCTGGAACACTGCTTGCTTAGGTCCTAACTGCCATTTGCAAGTATGCATCTTTATTAAGAGGAGAATTCATGTCACTAACAAACCTGATACTAAGTCTAGTCGCAGCCGTCGGACTCACATTTTCTGCTAGAGCAGAAGAACCTGTAACCCAGATCATTAAAGAGGTTAAACCTTTTAGAACTTTTATTACGGTTCAAAAATACAACCTGGAAAACTCAGGAAAAGCAGCCGATAAAATTTTCAATGCTAAACTAGAACTTACTTTTGCCAATGGAACTAAAGTAACTCTTCCTGAAGGGGGACACAGATGGCCTATTGGAAATGGACAGAGTCAGGAGATTAATCGAACATTTGAAATCCCATGGGCTTTTATTCAAAGTGATGCCACTAAATTTACTGTAGCCATTATAAGATCGGGAGCCACCCTTTCTCCTTGTGAGTTTTCAGTTGAACAACTAAGTCAGTTTAATCGAGGTTATGTTTGTCATACCGATGCTGGAATTCAATCTGACCAAGGGGTTCCCCAAGAAAAGATCATAAGAGAATCGGTTCATGTTAGAGTTTTTACCGATAAAAACTCAACCCCCTACGAAATTCCTAAAGATGCAATCGCTTTAAGAAATTAAAAGGTTTTGCCTTAGTGGTTGTGGACTACCGCACACTTTAGAAAAGGCTAAAAACCCTCATGGCATTCTCAGTCGTTATTTTTGCGAGATGCTCAACTGAAATATTTCTAGCGACTGCGAGAGCTTTAGCTGTGTGAGGCAAAAATGAAGGCTCGTTCTTTTCCCCTCGATGAGGTACTGGAGTAAGAAAAGGACAATCGGTTTCGATAAGAAGCCTATCTTCTGGAACCTCTTTAGCTGTATCTCTTAAGGCCTCTGCATTTTTAAAAGTTACAATACCAGAGAATGAAATGCTAAATCCCATTTTAACCGCCTCTAAAGCCTCAGAGGTTGTTCCTGTAAAACAGTGCATAACTCCTGCTTTCTTGGGAACTCCAACTTTTTTTAAGGATTTAAAAAGCTCTTCAAAGGCTTCACGGCAATGAATAACGAGAGGTAGATCCCACTCTTGGGCAAGCCTTATTTGAGTTTCAAATTGAGCCACCTGAGCCTCTTTACCTGCGAAATTGTAAAAAAAATCTAAGCCCGTTTCCCCAATCGCTACACATTTGTTTTTATGCTGAGATCCTCCATAAAAAGCCTTTAGGTTTTTCTCGCAATTAGGAACCTTCTCAGCATCATGGGGATGAAGTCCTACTGTAAAATAAATATCTGGAGAATGGGCTGCAAGCTTCTCGTTGATTCCCCAACTCTCTTCATGAGTAGCTACAGTAATCATTTTGGAAATCCCCTGTGCCTTGGCACGTGCAATAATCTCGTCAATCGGCGAATGTTCAAGCATTCCCAAGTGAGCATGGGTATCAATGAAACTATAACCTGTAGCACTCATGCTTTGGGCATCTCAAGTCTGGGAAAAAGAGGGGAACTCTTTGTGACCGTAATCGATTTAGGCCCCTGTCCCCAAGTCAGTTGGGTCACAAGGGGGGCCGGGACTGAGAGATCGGAATCGGTTCCTAAATAAGATAAAGCCTGTTTAGCGCTCTTCGGAATAAAGGGAACCAAAAACAGTGAAGCAATTCTTAAACTCTCATGACAATGGATAAGAACCTCTTCAAGTTTTCGTTTATCCTTGGGATCAGAAGACTTTGCGAGAGTCCAAGGGGCATTGTTTTCTACATACCGATTTACCCCTGAGATTAACTTCCAAATATTCTCAAGAGATTTGTGAAAACTGAAAGTTTCCATCTCTTTGTGCGCTTGGATTACCACTTCAGAAGCTAAGGTCTTTAGTTCCGAGATCTCATTTAAATAGGATGTGACTAAAATGGGATCGTTGCCCATGTATTTGGGGATCATATTTGTGACACGACTGATGCAGTTTCCAAAGTCATTAGCGAGATCAGCATTTATTCTTTGGTACATAATCGCCTCGGTGTACTCACCATCTAGACCAAAAACGAACTCCTTGAATAGAAAAAATCTCATTCCATCCACACCTACCTTTTGAGCAAGAGCTACAGGATCAATCGCATTACCTAGCGATTTACTAATTTTACGATTAGAATCGGTGAGCCATCCGTGAGCGATGATTTGTTTGGGTAAAGGCAGCCCTAGTGCCATTAAAAATGTGGGCCAATAGACAGCATGAAATCTTAAAATATCTTTTCCAACAACATGAATAGCTTCGGGCCAAAACTTCTCAAACTTCTCATCTTTATCTAAGGGGCCTAGAGCAGAAACATAGTTAGTTAGGGCATCAAACCACACATAGACTTTGTGACTTTTAGTAGCTTTAGGATCGGCCGGCATGGGGATTCCCCAATCAATAGTAGTGCGGCTAATGCTGATATCCCTTACTTCACCTTTTAAAAACCCTAGAACTTCATTTTTGCGGCTTTCTGGCAAAATAAAATTGGGATGAGTTTCAATATGCTTTAGAAGAGGTTGAACATACTTAGCCATTTTAAAGAAATAGCTCTCTTCACGAAGTGTTTCTACGGATCGATGACAATCGGGGCACTTTCCATCAACAGCTTGTGTTTCTGTGCAATAAGCCTCGCAAGGGATGCAATACAATCCTTGATAGGAGCTTAAGTAAATATCTCCACTGTCCATAAGCTTCTTAATGTAAGCCTGGACCACTTTCTTGTGTCGCTCTTCAGTGGTTCGAATAAAATCGTTATATTCAACACCATAGCTCTTCCAGGTTTCGATATATTTTTTAACCACTCTATCAGCTAAGGCCTGTGGAGTTTCTCCAGTCTCTTTGGCTTTTTTTTGAATCTTTTGTCCGTGTTCATCAGTTCCTGTCAAAAACCAAACCTCTTTACCTAACATTTTTTGGTAGTGTGACATGATATCAGCCGCCACGGTTGTATAAAGATGGCCAATATGTGGAGCATCGGTTACGTAGTAAATCGGGGTGGTGATGTAGTAACGGGAACTCAAAGGAAAACTCCTGAAAAATGGTTTCTCAATAAACTTTCAATCATTAAACCGTAGTTAGCATTGGAACGCAATTGCCCCTCTAGCGTCACGATTGAGTCAAACTTTAAAGTAAGTTCATGAGTCGAGTAGGAATTAAATAATAGGGAGCCCTCTTTGCTTGATTCTTTAGAGAGAAGGGCTTTGTGAATTTCCAATTGTAGAAATTGAAGAAATTTAAGAGCCTCCTCTTTCTCCCCTAATGAAACTATGACCTGAGCGAAATTTTTTGTCTTAGAGGCTTCAGTCAATAGATCTCGATATTTTTTTTGTAGCTCCTCAGCAAGGTTAATATCATCATTTTCAGGACGAAAAACAAACTCGATACAACGAGAAGAAACCGTAGGAAGAATAGAACCCCTTTGAGTTGTAGTGAGAATAAAAAACCTACCTTCACCCGGTTCCTCAAGAGTTTTTAGAAAAGCATTGGCAGCGCCTGAGTTCATTCGATGAGCCTCTTCAATGACACAAATTTTGTAGGGCCCTTCAATCGGAGTTACCCTCATTTGTCCAATGACCTCTCTGACTACCTCGATCTTTAAAGTCTCTTCACTTTCTTCTTTAAAAAAGTAAACATCGGGGTGAATCTCTTTTTCAATTCTTTTACAGTTATTGCATTCATTACAGAAGGCAGTTTTAGTTTTATTCAAACAAAAAAGAAGTTTGGCCATTCCCTTGGCCGCTTGGTATTTCACCTGTTTATCAGGCCCTATGAAAAGAAGGGCAGGATGAATTCTCTGAGACTTTAAGTAACGCCAGAGACGTTCCTGTACTGAGAAGCAACCGATAGCCCCTAGAGCCCCTATTTTTGTAGTTTTTTCCAAATTAAGTTTTCCTTTGATTTACGGATACGATCGATGACCCATTTCTGAATTTCAGCCCTTACTTCATCCTCTGTTTGAGCCGCATTTACCACTTGGATACGTTTAGGATATTTTTGGCTCAAATGCAAAAAACCACGCCGAACTTTATTGTGAAAACTATGTTTTTCCCTCTCCATTCGGTCTAAAACCCTTTGTTTCATTCTGGAGAAGCCCAATTTCACTGGGAGATCCAGAACAATGGCTAGGTCAGGATAGAGTCCTTGAGTTGCATAATCATTTAAAGCCATAGCCCATTCCAGCCCCAATCCTCGACAGATTCCTTGATAGACATTTGAGGAATCGGCATATCTGTCAGTAATGACAACCTTACCTGCCTTAAGGGCGGGGAGAATAAACTCCTCCACGTGTTGGGCTCGATCCGCTAAATAAAGCAGTAACTCAGCTCTAGGTTTTAATTCGGTGTGTTTGGGATCTAGTAAAAGTTCTCGTATTTTTGAGCCGATAGCGGTCCCCCCAGGTTCAAGGGTTAAAACAACCGGAATTTTATGGTGGGTAAAATACTTTACTAAATGGCGAATTTGGGTCGATTTACCAGCCCCTTCACCCCCTTCAAAGCTAATGAAGAAACCAGGGTAAGAGATCTTTTTGCGTTTGGATTTCATAAGGAGGACAGCATAGACAACTTTCCCCTAAACAGTTAAGTATAATTTTAGTTTTATCTCACTAATCCGTGAAATATGTGCTCGGCTGGTGGAATTGGTAGACACGCAGGTCTCAGAAGCCTGTGGGGCGACCCATGGGAGTTCGAGTCTCCCGCCGAGCATTTTCTATATAAAAATAGGCACAAAATTATTCACCGAGAATTACTGAGATTATTAAATCCCTCCGTTCTACCGTTTGTCAGTCCGGTTCTGAAGTAGTTTAAAATTTCGTTGCGCTATTTCATGAGGGTTCTTCATAGCCACACCAATATCATCGATAAGTTAATTTTTCAGTCTTAGTCCTCTTTTCCCTAATATTAGTCTAAACCAATTTCAATGATCTAATCGTATTCTCCGCTAAAAATACGTAGAATACCCCTTGTTTTTGCGGAGTAAAGTCGTCATAATATCCGCATATAATACGGAGTTTGTACTTTGAAGAAATATATACACGAACTTAAGAAATGGCCTAACTTTATTTGGCGCCAAGATCGGCTAGTAGATCTATTGGCATCTGTTCGACATCGTCAAGGGCGCTTAGTTGGAAGAATGGAGGGGCTTGGATTCCAGCTTCGTACTGAGGCTATCCTTCAATCCTTAACGGAAGAAGTTCTTAAATCTAGTGAGATCGAAGGGGAACATCTCAATCGAGAACAAGTGCGCTCATCGCTTGCGAGACATCTTGGTATGGACATAGGAGGCTTAACCCCTGCTTCTAGAAGTGTCGAAGGAATCGTTGAAATGATGCTGGATGCTACACAAAGATATAAAGCTTCACTCACTGCCGAGAGACTTTTTTCATGGCATGCGGCATTGTTTCCCGTAGGCCGCAGTGGGATGACAAAAATTCGAGTAGGCAAATGGCGTAATGATAATGAAGGCCCCATGCAAGTTGTATCGGGTCCCATCGGAAGGCAACAGGTTTATTTTCAGGCACCTGACGCTTCAAGACTGAGTCGAGAAATGATAACATTTTTTGCTTGGTTCAATAGTAGAAAGCCTATCGATTCGGTCCTCAAGGCGGGAGTTGCCCATCTATGGTTTGTTACTATCCATCCATTTGATGATGGCAATGGACGTATCGCTCGGGCTATCGCAGATCTTGCACTTGCCCGCTCTGAAAATAGTCCGCAACGTTTCTATAGCCTGTCGGCACAAATAGCCAAAGAACGAAAATCTTACTATACAGTTCTGGAGTCCACGCAAAAAGGAACCCTCGACATTACAGAATGGTTAGAATGGTTTCTAGAATGCTTGGATCGTGCCTTTGAAGGCACGGAAACTATTCTGGGCTCCGTCCTAAAGAAGGCTAAGTTTTGGGAGAAATATCAAGGGGAGTCATTCAATGATCGGCAGCGAAATATCCTTAATCGACTTTTTGATGGCTTCGAGGGAAAGCTAAGCTCATCAAAATGGGCTGCTCTTGGTAAATGTTCACAGGATACGGCTTCTCGCGATATTGCTGATTTAGTAAAACGCGAAATACTGGTCAAAAATCCTGAAGGAGGGCGCAGTACTAGTTATATGCTGATCCACCTGAAGAGAGAATCTTGAAGGTTACATCTCCAGCATCAAGCATCGTCGTTGATTGAATTTGTTTAAAAAATTATCTCATTTTTCTTGAACTACTCTTCCAATAATTTAGATACGCTTACACCAAAGAATCTTGCAATCCTAGTTAGCGTTAAAAGGTTAGGTGCATAATTACCACTCTCAAGTTTTTGAATAAAGCGAGTGGTATAGTCTATCTTTTCTTCCATTTCCTCTTGAGTCAGTTTGTTATTTTCACGTAGGACTTTGATATTTGCTGCAACAACGGTCAATAATTTGGTGTAGTCTTTTTTCAACGAATCACTCACTAACTTCCGTATGTTCCTAGTCATATAACTATTCTCAATTACATGTAATTCTAAGAACACGAATTATGTAATTCGCCGAACTTTAAAGTTCGTGAGAAATAAAGCCGTAATAGTAGGTACAACTAAAAAGGGGTATTTATTATGACACGTTATATTGTTTGTTTGTTAGTTTTGGTTTTAATAACAGCTTGCGGCGGTAGCGATGGGGGCTCGCCTTCAAGTGGTGACTCAAGCTCTTCTGATCCATACGACGGCACTTTTGTGGGCACAGAGTCGGGCACTCAAAATGGTACGTCATTCAGTCAGACTGTAGTATTCACGTTATCGCAATCAGGCAGTTCTGTAACAGGTACATGGAGTAATAATGCGGGTACCTCGAATGGTACTCTTAGTGGCACCGTTAGTGGTAACGATGCAACGGTTACTATTATACAGAATCAATGCTCTGGTTCTCTGACTGGTACAAGTACAATCTCTGGCAGCACCATGACTGCAACAGTATCGGGAGTGCTGGGTAGTCCATGCGGAACAATTAGCGCAAGTATTCTAGCCTCAAAATAAAAAAACATTCACAAAATAACAACGTAGAATTCTCTATAAATAATTCTTTTGCAGTAACAAATGAGATGACATCATTCGTTACTGCAAGTTCACTTTTGGTAGGGAAGATTAAATCCAGATCTTTCGTTTATCTAAAGAGTAGAGCGAGTTCTTACATGATACAGCTCACAAAGTAATTTATCTTTTGCTCTCAAGCTTAAATAAGTCCCTAATGAAATCATTTTAAAATATCGTTATAATTAAACATGTCTCAAAATTATTCGAAGATTCTAAGTATCTTCACTAATCGTCGAATGGCAGTCACGTTGTTGCTCATGTTTGCATCATCGTTTCCTTTGCCACTCACATCCTCAGGTACCACTTTTCAACTTTGGCTTACTGAAAATGGTATCGATATTAAAACCATCGGGACTCTGACTTTGGTCGGTCTTCCTTACAGCCTTAAGTTTCTCTGGGCCCCTTTTTTAGATAGATTTGTCCCCCCTTTTCTAGGTCGACGGACCGGCTGGATCGTTGTCTTTCAAATTTTGTTAATGGCCTGTATTGGCTCGATGGGATTTTTAAAGCCTCTGTCCGATATGACGTGGATTATAATGCTTGCTACCTGTATCTCTTTTTGCAGTGCCAGTGCTGATATTGTAATCGATGCCTATCGTGTAGATCTTCTAAGACCCGAAGAACGTGGAGCTGGCGCCTCAATGATCATGATCGGGGGTCGTTTGGCTTTTTTAACCTCTGGCGCTTTAGCCCCTATTTTAGCCGATCACTTTGCTTGGCCTACAGTTTTTCTGATCATGGCCTCTTGTCTATCTATCGGGCTCATTACCGTATTTTTTGCTCCGGCTCCTGAAATCGTCGTAACTCCGCCAAAAACCCTTCAGGAGGCGGTAGTTCAACCCATCGTAAGTTTCTTTAAAAAACCGGGAGCCTTTGAAATTTTGTTATTTGTTATTCTATTCAAAGCGGGTGATACGCTAGCGGCCTCTCTTCTAACCCCATTTCTCCGTACCTATCTTGGATTTAGTAAAACTGATATCGGTTCCGTTTATAAAGTCGTAGGCTTAATAGCGAGTCTTTTAGGTGGGATTATAGCCGGAGCTGTGATTCCCAAATGGGGTGTTTACAAAGGGCTTTGGATCTTTGGAATACTTCAAGCTCTTAGCAACTTGGTTTTTATAGGATTGGCTCTTCAAGGAAAAAGTTATGTATGGATGGTAGCCTCAATTACTGTTGAGAATTTTTGTGGAGGGCTAGGCACAGCAGCTCTTGTCGCCTATTTGATGGGACTTTGTGAACAAAAGTTTTCTGCCAGCCAATATGCCTTACTCTCTAGTTTAACAGCGATCGCCCGAACTTGCCTTGCATCAGGATCCGGCTATTTAGTTGATTTTTTGGGATGGCCAAAATTCTTCTTATTTACCGCCTTATGTGCCCCTCCTGGACTTTTGTTATTAAAGAGGCTGGGACGTTATGAAAACTCTAAAACAGCTAGTGCTTAAATAGGTTTAAATTTTCGAAGTAACAAAAAATGGCTCAATGAAAAAAGGTTGGGCAACTGTTAAGTCTTGAATAGAAGCGATTAAGAGTTATTCGTTCCTAAAGTAAAACTCCGCCCCTGTGCATACCTTTTGCTTTATCCCCAATTGGGACATGAAGGGCGTGGTAGATGGCTGTACGTTATGTATTATTGATCTTCTATTTGATATTGGGTTCTCAATTCTCTTTAGCTGAATCCAACCGTGATGATTCTAGTGCTGCTAATATTTTAAATTATTTATTCGCTCACAAAAAAGCCCTCATGGGAGGAATTCCCATGGATCCTAGGACAGTACTTAAGCTAGAGGAAAGGATTCAAAACCCAACGAAGGTCACCCTAGGTTTGGATACCGAAATTTTAGGCGTGGTTGATGTGGGTTTAAAAACCGAAGTTGAATATAGCCGAGACTATTCGGTGACATCCTGGATTTTTGTCGAGGGGGAGAATGCCGATATTATTCGACAGAACCCAGGAGAGAGCTATTTTTTTGATCCTGGTAATCGCAGAACTGTTCGCCTCTGCTCTATTAGCGCATCCTTAAGACTATCAACTTCGTTTATTGGAAAAGTTTTTGTGGTTGCAGGCGGAGTTACTAAATCAAAAACCTACGATGGTATTGAGGAGGTTTTACAAACCTCTGAGTTAGTAGAGGTTAAGCCAGGAGAAAGCCCTGATGTTCACAAGCGGGCTTGCCAGGATTTCGCTAATCGCAAATTTAAAGAGGTATCAAACTCTCTCAATGCACTAGCAGCTTCCCGTATTTATTGGGATGAATTAAGTCAGTGTAAACCCACTGAGGAGATAACTCGAGATTCTGTCTGTGGAAAGTGGCACAACTCTCTTTTTCCTTCGGTCATAGCATGGACCACCCCCACCTGTGAGCGTCGAGCTGGACAACGAAATTATTTTTGCAATATTCGTTCTATTAAAGGAGGAAGTTGTCCTTATAGAGATGCCAAAACTAAAAAACTTTTAACTTCAGGCATGTTTGAATACGCTTGTGGAAAAGGGCTTGAATGTGCTCTAACAAAATCTGCGGGTTGGTTTAATTTTGGTAAGGCGGAGTGCAGACCTACTCAAGCCGAATTAAGCAATCGATTAAATTCAGCAAGCAACAAGAAAAATCATTAAGTCTATAATGCTAAACTCTTTTATTAGGCTACTTTCTTGGGGGAATTGAGAGGCAAAACACCAAGTTCTTTTATTAGGAGTTCAAAGGAATCTTGAGTCATTGGCAGCTTAAGAAAGGCATCAAAAGGAAATTCATAATCATCCACATTAAATTTACCAGAAGAATCACCCGTCAAAACAACCTTCATATTCGCAGTTAAGGGATCACTCTTTAAGGTGTCTACCACTTGAGCCTCTCCCATCTTGGAAAGCCCTTCATTTAAAATTACAAGTTGAGGTAGATGGTGATAGGTCAAGGTAATGGCATCAATTCCATCATTTGCAAACACAACTTCATAGCCCCAACGTTTTAAAATTTCAAAGTGGATCTCTCTACGTTTTTCCAAGGGCTCTACAACTAATATTTTTCTGACCTCGTGGGTGCCCACCATAAAATTGGGAATCGTCTTGCGACTTATCACATGTGGAAACAGTACAAAAAAGGTTGAACCTTGCCCCTCTTCGCTCTCTACCCAAATATTTCCATCATGAAGAGTTGAAATCTGTTTAGCCACAGTTAATCCTAGACCTCGGCCATCCCCACGACTGTGTTCTTTAATCTGAGTAAATCTATCAAATATTTTTTGGAGTTCCTTTTGTGGAATTCCTCTTCCTTCATCTTTAATGCTAACTACAAGCATAGGATAAGGGGGATCTGCTTTTCTTCTACCTTGGAAGCTAGTCACATTGAGAAAAATATTTTTTCCTTGCTCGGTGAACTTCATGGCATTGACCACGAGATTCTGCATTAGTTGACGAATTCGATCAGAATCAGCAAGAACCCTCCAATCCACGAGTTCATTATTGTAATGAAAATGAATTCCCTTTTGCTGAGCCTGAAATTGATAATCTTTATAAAAGGGTCTTAAAAGATTATCTAATGAAAAGAGTTGGTACTGAGGCTTCAAACCCTGCTCAAAGGACATCACATCTAAGAGATCGGATACAAGATTAATAGCATCTCCAGCCTGACGTTTGGCTCTATGAATAAGCTCTTTTTGAATTTCTGTAAGATTATTATCTCCACTGTTTAAAACTAAGGAGAGGCTAGACTGAATTAAGCCCAATGGGGATCTAAGATCATGAGCGCAAACACTTAAAAACTCTTCTCTTTGATTTAAAATAGTTTCAATCTTTGCATTCTTAGTGGTTTGCTCCTGCATTAATTTTTCAATCTTTAATTGCGCATGCATCTGATAATGACGTAACTTTAATCGTTCACTAATTCCTTGGACCGACTCGCTAGTCAAAATAAACTCTTCAAATCCTAAAGCTATGGCTGTATCTAAATTGTCTTGTTGAGCTATCGAGCTTACGAGACAAATAGGAAATGGAACTTTTTGACCGCTGGTCCAATTTTTTAAAGATTTTAAAATTTCAGAATACTGAGGATTAGAAAACCCGCTGATAAAAACTGCATTAGCCTGTTTTAAGAGCGAGCCATTAAAAAAAATTCCATTATTCGAAGGCCATGGATCCACCTCGAAAGATATTACAGTTGCCTTATGGGCCTTCAAACTTTCGATAAAGCTCTTAACTTGAGGCTCTTGCGACTTGGCTTGAGGTCTGATCCAATAAATATGAAGCATAAGTAAATTAATTGTGTCCTTCGCTTCAATATCGGAGTTTTTCTAATCTATCTTGAATAGCTATCTTGAATAGCTGTATTGTGACTTATTGTGACGAAATGGAAATGGCCTACTTTGAAGCGGTGTAGCACTTTTTTATAATTTACTCCAAGCGTCTTGTAGTTTCTTAAGATACTTGTGGGTTCGGATCTGAAGCTTAGTTTCAGGCTTAATCTGACTAGTCACTTCGTCTACTATCTTCTTGGCACGGGCCTTATCTGGCACTGTGCCATAAAGTCGCACTAATAAAGTCGCCATACGGATCTTATTATCTCCATATGAAACTTCATAACCCTTTTGGGCCAAGGGAATCGCTTCTGAGTATTTTTTCATCCGTTCTAAAATCTGAGCACTGAGAGAATAGAAAGTGAATTCATCGGGATAAATAGTTTTGTACTGATTTGCAAGTTTAAGAGCCGCATTTAAATCCCCAGCAGCTTCTAAACAGGTGATTCTATCTAAAGTAAAAGCTCTAGGTTTAGTCCCCTCAGCAAGTTGCTTCGCCTCTTTTTCTAAGAGAGATGAAGCCTCTTTCCACGCTAAAATTGCCTCTTCTCTCCTGCCAATTTTGTCCAAAATTTCCGCTTTAATCTGAATTAGGCTTCGAGTAGTGAGTCCGAGGGCATCTAATCTAGAATCGGTAAGCATTTCAGGAAACAGTTTCAATATATTATCGATAAGCTCTTTTTTGGGCTTTAAGTTTTTTTCGTCTTCGAACGCTGCTAAATAAGAAAGTGTCCAGACCAACGCCTGAGGGGTATTAAAATAAAGCCTCAGAAGGTTGGCGTACCCTTCTCTTTGTAAATCGGGAGTTTCTACACTCTCCATAGCGTAAGTTCGAATCCAATCAAAACGAGCTGTTCCAGGCTTAAGCAAAGTTTGAAGTTTGGCATAAGCATCAGAGGAACATTCTAAATTCCTTCTTTCCGAACAAATCACAGCACAACGCCACAGATCATCTTCATTTTTGCTAGCACAGGCCTCTTCAAGTTTTTTGTTTTTTGAAGACAAAACAAGTTCCATGATCTGTAAAAACTCTTTTAAGTTGCGATAACCTACAATGCGATAGAGTTCAGATCCGTTAGAATCTGTGAAAATCACAGTAGGATATCCACCCACTTTATATTTATCTTTAAGTTTCCAAGAGGAATCGGCATCAGCATCTACTTTTAAAAGTCTAAAACTTTTCGCCTTCTCAATAAAGCTGGAGGTTTCAAAAACTGTTTCATCCAACTCGTTACAAGGAGGGCACCAAATTCCAAAAAAATCGATAATTAGAGGTTTCTTCTCTTTTTTAGCCGCAGCAAAAGTATCTTTGATGTTGCTACTAAAAATAGAGCCCCATGAGATCAAAGGAAATAAGGCAAGAGTAAAAAAAACTCGGATCATTGTTTAAGCTCCTTTAATCAATCGACGAATATTTTGATGGTGCCTGCCAATTACTATCAGAGAGACAAGAAGAACAAAGGTAGATACAGGAGTGGGGACTGGAACTAAAGCTAAGTAGATCCATAGGGCAACAATACCACTCAAAGATCCAACCGCACTGATTCGAGTCACGGCTAATGCCAAGGCATAGACTATAATCCCCGCTAGAGCCCCTTGTGGGACAAAAAAAGCTAAACACCCCAAACTGGTCGCGACCCCTTTACCCCCTTTAAACTTCAAGTAGGGACTAAAACAGTGCCCCATCACTAAGGTGAGCCCCGCCCCAGTTAAAAGCCAAGGGGTAGTTGCAGGATAAAACCTCGTCAACGCCCAAAGGGGTAGATAGCCTTTAATGAAATCAAGGACAAAAACCAAGAATCCAGCATACCAACCAAAGACTCGGGTGACATTAGTAGCACCTATGTTGCCACTCCCCATCTCACGAACATCGAGTCCGAACTTGCGCTTGGTAATAGCCACTCCCGCAGGAAAACCGCCAAGTAAATAACAGCCTAAAATAATGAGAAGATCTAAGGGGTTCACAGTTTTCTTATACCGCCTGATTGTCTATTTGGCACTGAAAAGAAAAGAGGCAAGGTTTTCCTTTTCAATTCTTCTGAGTTATGGAAGGTTAGAAACTTCTAAATCCGGGCGGTTAGCTCAGCTGGATAGAGCACATGGCTTCGAACCATGGGGTCAGGGGTTCGACTCCCTTACCGCCCAAATTCTTCTTAAAGCCCATCCATTCGTGTTACAATTTCCTTACACATATAATTTTAAACAAGAATTGGACCCGCAAAAATCAAGATAGATTAGGTGGCAGCGAATGAATTTTAAAATATGTAGTCTATGGATTTGTTTTCTTATCTCAATTACTTTTTTTAAACCTCTATTAGGTGCTGAAGATTCTTGGGATTATGGAAAAAAATGTGCAGAGGAGTTAGGTGTAGAACTCCCTGCTATCGATTGTAACCAAGGGGCTACCGTGCCCGTCACCGGAGCAGCAAATGATAAGTGCGATCGCCCCTCATTTGGTGTTGCACACTGTTACACAGGAAGCAAAGTTCTCCAACTTACAGCTCAATTTAAACGGACCCCCAACGGTCCCCAAGAAAAAGTGGTGACGACTGTTCAATGTAGAAAAGGCAAGGGAGATGGAGACTATGAATTAGCGGTGATACAGTACAATGAAACTAATAATAAATCGTGTTGGTGGTTTCCTGGCTACAGAACGACTCTTCCCAAACCCTATGATGCCAATATCGAAAGACAAGGGGGCAATGCCCTAACAACATTTCAAAAAAATTCAAGGGCAAGATGGGGAAACTCCTTGCAAACCCAAGACTGTACGGGCTGTCATACGAATGGTGTTTATATCAGGTCCCCTTGGATCATGCAGATTGATGGATCGGAAGCGGGAAGTTTTGTTCGCAATGAAAGAACCGGAGCATACGAACCGGGGGGAAGGATCAGATTTCCTTCAACTATCAATAGACGAGGATATTCCTGCGCCGTAGAACCGGGACAGACCTACCCGGAACTTGTGAAGATCAACAGTGCCGCCTTTGACAGCTATAAGTATAATGCAACAAATCCCAGGCCTCCAAATACAGCGCCCTCCGATACCTGTACCAAATGCCATTTCATGGGCTTTGGAGGATCGGTTTGTAGCATGAGTCGTGTAGGCCTCGGGGAACATGTGACAAATAGCACTTTGAAATACCCTGATAATCGATGGATGCCTCCGATAAGTGACTGGCCGAGTGAATTAATCCCCAAGGACAACGACACCCAAGAGAAAAAAGACCAGCTAGAAAAAAAGTTTCTTGAATATTATAAGCCCGCTATTGACGCTGTCTTATACTGTTGCGATTCTGCGAACCAAGGACGAAAAGTTAATGTGAGGGGTGAACCTGTCGACATTTGCCAAGGGGGGGAAGTATTTAATGAAACAAGAACAAGAAACCCCAGTCGACCCTGTCCCGAGCCAGTGGGGCAAATAAGAAGGCCAATTAAAAATAGTACATCTACTGAAGAACCAACGCATTAACAGGAGAAATGACTGCGATTTCTCACGACTGCTCTTGAAAGGCTTATATTCGTTTTGTTTGTACTTACTCACCACAACTTGGCTTCAATTCGATAAAGCGAGAGCTTTCTTTGAGGCCCCTTCTCGAAAAGCAATTCTGACGATTACTCTTATAGCTATGCTTGTCATCTAACTTATATCAGGGGTCAGCAGCAGGATCCCACCTTGAATTAATTGATGAATGAATCAGAAAGTTTCTCACTTTGTGTGTACGACGTTTCTTGTAAAGTTTCGGATATCTTGATAACTTCACACAAGTTCTCGTAAAAAAGGAGATTACATGTCTATTTACTGGCGCTTTTCGGGATTGTTTGTAGGAATTTTATGTGTAGCCATCGCTTTCCAAAGCATTGGAGCTATCGGAAGCGAAATCTATTATGAGGTCTTTAAGCCCGGTGATACCGTCACGGACCAATCCACTGACAGCTCGCACTCTTATCTAGTTGGCTATGAAGGGCAAGTTCCTGATACCGAATTTGCGGACAAAATCGCCAAGACGGCACTTGCTGCCCACGCAAGCCTTTACATGGTCTTTAACCAGTGCTTCTCGGGGGGATTTATCGATGAGCTTTCAAAGTTGGGAGGAACACAGTTCATTTTCACTGCCGCCCGTCATTCGGAAACAGCCAGTTATGGATCCCCAGCGCCCAGCGGTGTAGATCTAGACTCTACCGACACTTTTAATATCGCGCTCGCCGATGGCAACGTTCCAGCCTCGATCGTTGCAGCAGAATCGGTCGCACTAAATCCCTTTGGCCCTAATCCAAATGCCAAACGCATAGGTGAATCCATGGGAAGTGAGCATGCTCAATATTTAGCCATTGGCGGCGGTGACCAACTACGACCTGCCAATTTTGCCGACAGAGGGATAGCGATCCTTTGGGCCGGCCATCCCGCGGAGCGCGATGGCAAACAAATGAGTTTGATGATCGACCGCCTTATCAGTATGGGATTTAACGCCAACAAGATCTGGCTATTTTATGGGGCAGGAACCATTGAAGCATCCCACCCGATCGCCAAAACCCATTTCGTAGGAAAAGCTCAGCCAATTAATCTTCAGGCGGCGCTACCGAAAAATCTATTTTCCGTATTTGAAAATTCTTTTAACGAGAAAAATTCGACGCCCCCTGAGTTTGTCTTCTTCTATGTCGGGGATCACGGGGGACTTAACTTCAAGGAGGTTGCTAAAACCGGTTTCACTCCCGATCCACTCGTTGCGCCGAACTTTTCAATGAAGCCAGGAATAAAAACTTATGGAAACAAGTAGTTCGGTATTGCCACATACCAGAAAACGCTGAACTAAAACACAATACTCTGAATCTCCAAGTCCGTCGAATCGATAAATACAGTTCTCGATTACTACCTGTTAATGCGTTGGCTCTTCAGTAGATGTGCTATTTTTAATTGGCCTTCTTATTTGCCCCACTGGCTCGGGACAGGGTCGACTGGGGTTTCTTGTTCTGGTTTCATTAAATACTCCCCCCTTGGCATTTGAGGTTGTTATAAAGGGGGGAATTTTAGGGTGCAAGGCTAGTTCTCTAGATTAGGGCTCCCAATATTTTCTCATAGCTTCCCACGTGGATTCGTTTATCGGAATAGTATTTCAAATAGTTCTTTTCCGTTACAAGCTGGAAGTTATGTTGGGTTTTCAACTGAGCTTGAAATTTAATCAGAGTGGGGCTCAACGTTCGCGAATTTGACTTGCACTCGACCAACATCCAAGGTTTTTTATCTCGAGTGATACAAAAATCCACCTCGGCTTTGTCCTTGGTCCGAAGAAAGTGTAAATCAAATTCCCCTTGGGCTGTATCCGTCCAGAAATGACAGGCTTTCAAAAGATGTAGAGCGGTTAGGTTCTCTAAGCGCTTAGGAATGGAACTAATCTGTAAGGAGTCAAATAAGTACAGTTTCCGTTCGGCCCTTACCATGCGATTTAACTTTCCAACATAAGGACGAATCAAAAAACAGTGATAAAGCACTTCGAGAACCTGGATCCAATCACGAATGGTCGCATAGGCAACACCCACATCCTCTCTTAAGCTATTCATGGAAAGAAGTGAGCCCACCCGTTCTGGAAGCAGATCAACCAAGACTTTCACAGCCTGTATATCATCGACAGCTCGAAAATCTCTGACATCTTCTTGAACAAGACGCTCTAACCGTAAACGACTCCATCGTGCTGCTTTGGAAACACTGGCCTGCATAAATGGTTCTGGAAAACCCGAATACTGCACAAGATCATCCCAGGAATAGGGGGCGGGACCTTTTAAGAAGGACTCGCATTCGTCGGGAGAGTGTGGGGTTGTCGTTTCTCCAACTGAAAAGGGGTGTAGACGATAAGGAATATACCTTCCCATTAAACTGTCCCCGCCCTTTCTATAAAAATCTAACCGTGCACTTCCGGTAACTAGAATATGTAAACTATTACCTCTCATGTCATAGAGCCCTTTTAGGCGTTGCTTCCACCGACGATCTTTATGAATTTCATCCAGAACGATAATCCCCTGCATTTCATTCCCAATTGCAATTTCTGGATCTTTAACCCATTTTTTTCTGAATCCAGTGCTATCCCAATTGAAATACTGTTGGGGAACTTGAAGCAAACCTTTGGCAAGGGTGGATTTTCCCACCTGCCTGGGGCCTGAGATAAACGCCATTTTATTGGATTTAAGGGCGTCTTCAGTAATCAAATTTTGTAAATAACGTTGCCGCATCATAGCCTCTCATATAACTGATAGATAGCCGCGTCCAGTTATCAGTTTAGTAAGAAGATGTTTGAAAGACAAGGTAATTGAAAGAACCCCTTTTCGTGAACCTGTGGTCTTCTGTTTGGATATTGTAAGAAATGGTCGGGGTGGCCCTACAGTGGTTGAACCAATGGTCGTGGTGCGAGAGCACACCCGGCGATGTGGGTGAAATCATCATGAGTTGGGCTGGCTACCAGGCTTTGGTGAACCGATTGGGAGGATAACGTAATTTCAGGTCACGCGGATCATTTTACGGTGCCAGGCTGGACGGGCCCCGGCCACCTTTAACTCTTCCTGGTTGGATGTGAGTATTTAAACCTTTTGCGGTACCTGGACCGCCGTTCCGAGCAGTTGGTGTGTCGCTAATTCCTCGTGTGTCGCATTCATTTTTCGCAAGTTCTCTACTCCCTCCCTCTGCCGGGTCCTTTTTTTTGCTCTCAATTTTGACAAGATTTTCAACCTACCCGATATCTGTACGAACCCGTTTACTATACCGATATCATTCATCATTCGGTAAAACCCTTCAAATCAAACTCTCCCCAAATCGCCGAAATGTACTTAAAAGATGGCCTTTCCGCGTCCCAGATCTCCGACAGACTTGGAATTTCAAAGACGGCGGTTTTGGGGCGATTGCACGCTCTCGGCATACGAAAACTGACTTCGAGCAGTGAGAGGATAACCACCCCGAAGAACTATCGCGCATCGGTTGCGCCCTACGGGTATCGCAACGTTGATGGTCAGTTACTAGCGAACCGGAAGGAGGTTCGCATATGCAGGGTAGTGGCTCCAACGATAAAGGCGTAGGGAGAAAACATCCATGAAGAATCGGAATCAGGCACAATAAGGGAAACTGACCCAAGCACAAAGGCCATCATCCCAATGGCGGATAGCCGTGTACCCCTCGTCATTTCCTTATGTTCATCGTTCCACATTATGATTTCATCTCGTAAAGGTTGCCCCCACAATATCGACAGAATTTAATTCGCAACGATCCTCCAAGATAGAACCGACAAGTGGGGCACTTCCAAATCCCGCGGAATAGGATTTGCTGAAGGAGAAAACCCAGCCCAATCAACAAGAGGAAAATCGGAGCTCTTAACGCAATTTCAAACAACACATATAGATTCTTGTTGTTTGCCCATTTAATGATCGAAGATAGGCAACTTTGCTCAACGTAAACCAGAGCAAAGCCCGTTAAGAGACCGAGACCAAGGTTCGCAAAGTAGAGTCGTTTTCTTATGACATCAGGAGACATTTAGATCTATTCGGATTCGGGAGAATTCCACCCATCAATAAAGGCTTTGATGCTGATGTCTTCATCCACTTCTGGCCAATGGATTCCGTACCCATAGGGATCGATCTCGAATTTCTTAAGTTGCGCAGCCGAAGCATTGGATAAACGCTCCGACCAGGCGATTGGAATTGACACCTCTCGGCCGTCATCAAGAACGGCGGTAATAATGTCTTTACCGATTTTTAGATCCTTTATAGCCGGGTAGATTCTTTCCGGTTTATTTTTTTTTGCTAAAGAACTCATTCCATTCCTCCACAAATTTTTCTTTCTTGTTTCTGATGATTCCCAGAATATCTCTCTGTTCCCGAGGAGAGTAACCACGTACGTCTGCGACAATGACTTCAGGCAGCCAGACTTTCATGATGCCGCCTTTTCCTCTCACATGAACGTGACAAGGTTCATTTCCTTCGTTGCTAAAAAAACGAAACTGGTATCCTTTCTCAGTGTGTATCGTTGGCACTTAAGCTCCGCTTGAATCCAAAAGCCTTTGGTTCGAATCCGTTCAAGATGTCAGGCCAGAAATCTTCCCATCATTTCGGGAACATGTGGTCGCCAAAATTCAAAAAATTTCAATCGGGGTGGCGAGATTTGAACTCACTACCCTCTGCTCCCAAAGCAGATGCGCTAGCCAACTGCGCTACACCCCGATAAAGATTACTTCAGTTGCTTTGGTAACTTAGATTACCTCCTTTCTTTTGTCCACATCTTCCATTGGGCTTCATGGAAGATTCGTGAAAGATTTTGATTTTTAGCAAGATTTCCACGCTTGAGATGAGGTGTATTAAGTTAAAACCCACATAGCACTATCTTTCGATACTCCATGCGACCATCAACACTTGATAGATGATTTGCCTTTTGAGGGAATTACTTTGTTGCTAGATAGGATGTTCAGATTTGGAATAGATTTTCATTTAGAATGCGGCGAGCAAGTATCACCATGAGATAATATGCAAAATTTCCATGATGGGAGCCAGGCAATTTCCAAAGAATGAGTCCACCGGAAATACAGGCGGTAACGAGGGTTCGGTGGCAATCTGGATGTGGGCCATAAATAACCTTGAAACCAGCATTAAGCTCGCAAGAGATAATTCGGGAAAAATTAACGCCCGAAAGAGCCTATCATCTCGACATGAATCAATCTTACATATTCACCTACTATGACAGTGAAATCACCGCCGATGTAACCATGCACCTTGGGACTGATTTAGGATGCTTAAGGCGGGACAGGTTAGCCAATCATTCGTTAATGATTTACCGTTTTAATGCCAGTGGGAGCTGGGGAGTGTTCTGTGTTTGCGGACGAATCGTTTGGGATTTTCATTAGTAGGTCAAAAAGAAAAAGCCGACCAGATTTTCATCGTCGGCTTTCCCTAAATTATTTTAATAGCGTTATCTTAGTTGTATTCGCAGGATAATTCTAATGAAGAACCGCCAGAACTCTTTTGAGTAGAACTGGCGATTCTTGCTAACTGAGTTCCGTAACCGGAATTAGTTGATTGAACAGATTCGGACCAATGAGTGTGAAGCAATGTCATAGCTGTGCGAGCACTCAATGCGACTGGCGCGAACAGTGAAGGTTCCGCTGTTCAGCTCTTCGATTTTGACCCCTGCTTTTTTAAGAGCTGAGTAGAGGTTGAGTGCTGGGGTCACAGCAGGCGACAAATGCTTTTTTGATACGTTATCAGTGAGCGTTCCTTGTGCCCATATAAATCCATGTGGGGTATATTCCATTCTCACATCAGAAACATCCCAAGAAGCGCTTTCAATGGCTTCTAGCGTAACAGCTCCAACGCTCTGTAGGGCATCGATAACAGCTTTTGCCTTCTCACCCTTAACCTTAAGGCCATCGCTAGCCTGGGCTATGAGTGAAAAAAAGAATAAAGATAAGAAAACACTTTTTATGGGGACCTCTTTTTGGGTGGACTATTCTACAGGTAAACAAAAAACCACTCTTCTAATTCGAGTAGGACCAAACCACATTCCGAGGAATTTAACGCGTAACGTATAAAATATCCAGGAATATAACTTCGTGAAAAATTCATGATTAAAAAACTTCATCTTAAAGAGTCGCAATTGGCAATGAACAGAGTAAAAAGAGCCTTAATAAAAACTGTCCAAACCTAAAAAAGTCGCTTAGAAACTTGCACTCAAAGAATAAAACAAGACATGATTCTGTCTATCAGATACCGATCTCGGTTTATGAACATAATTGAACAAATAAGCCACATCAGAATTTAAATTCTTTGCCCACTGATAATTAAAACCTACATACAATCGGTTTTGATCAAAGCCTGAAGCAGGTCCCGTCACGGCCGTAGTATTTAGATTAAAGAAAAACTCATTAGCCAGTAGAGCTTTGAAGTTCGAGTTATCAAACCAAGAATGCAAAGTTCTTAACTGGTAACGAAGTCTGTAAGCCTTATCTAAAGTCGTATTAATCGCTCTGTACTCTGCTCTAAAGCGATGAATAAAATTACTTTTAGTTCCAACATTATGATTAAAAATGTACTGAAGAAAGATTCGAGTTTCGTTGGATGCTGATGGAGAAAAAGAGGGCTGCCAGAGAAATCCAGCTCCTACAGAGTTCTGAGAATTAATATGATAAATCGGCGCTAATCGAGCTACAAATGTAGCAAGCTCCCCCTCCGAAAAGGAGATACGAGGCTGAATTTCGGTAAAAAAACTTAAAGAATCGGAAAGTGAAACCGTTTGATTGAGCTGTATCCAATTCTCAAGCTTACTATCCGCATTAACGGGTGTAATAGGAACTAAAAATAAAATCAGCCCAACTGCAAGATATTTCAATGATTGAAGAACTTTCACATGCGCCCCCTAAGCCTATATTTTAATTATAAAAATTCTATCCTACACCTCCTTTTAGGCAAATACTTTCTCGTTAAGATTGCATTGTTTTCACTGGATAGATAAAACCCCTTTCAATGACAGCCTCTATCTGCTCACCCTCAATCTCTCTTCCACCTTCTCGCCTTCACAAGCTTGGGCTCTCTTTTCCCTTTATGGTGGCTCCTATGGTGGGGATTAGCCATGTGGCCTTTCGAGAGCTAATACGAAGCTATCTACCTGATTCCCTCTCCCCCCTTCTTTTTACTGAAATGTTATCTACGCTAAGACTTCCCCATGAGGATCTAAGTGATCTTCCCGGCCCCTTAACTAGCTTAGGAGAAAACTATTTTGTTCCACAGCTCTTAGGTAATGATGAGACCTACATTTCTAACTCAATTGAAAGACTTTTGCCGTTTCACCCTTGGGGCTTTGATATCAATATGGGATGTCCAGCCTCTCATCAACTTCAACACAATTGGGGTGTCCGACTTCTGGGTGACATAGACTATGCTTCACATGTTGTTGCCATTACAAAAAAACATTCTCCTAGACCTGTGAGTGTGAAGTTAAGAGCTGCCACAGGAGCTTATATCGACCTAAAATATCTTTTAGAGTTCACAAAAATGATGGAAGAGTCAGGGGCCGATTGGATAACACTTCACTGTCGCACCCAAAATCAAGGGCACCACGGATATGCTCATTGGGATCTTGTAGGAGAGGTAGCTAGAGCCAGAAAAATCCCTGTAGTTGCAAATGGAGATATTCATACTTGGCAAGATGCTATCGACTTAATGAAAACTTATCAGGTCGATGGAGCCATGATTGCTAGAGCGGCTACGGCTCGACCTTGGATTCTATGGCAAATAGCTAAAAAATTGGGCTATCAAGAAAAACCGACAAAGAGATGGGAAACTGAACCTCCTTGGACTCCTGATGAGGAAGGAAAAGAATATTTTAGAGCCGTTCTTAGATTCTCCTGTTTACTTGAAGATCATTTCACTGACTCTCCTTTTGCACTAAAAAAACTTCAGTTTTTTGTGGCACAAGGATCACGTTGGTTGCTATTTGGTCACCAGTTTTTTCATCTAGTGAAACGGTGTAAAAACTTGGTAGAGGTTCGAGATTTTGTAAATGACTACGCAGAAAAGACCCCTCAACCCATGGGACAACGGGCAAGAACCTAAACTCTATTTTTTCCGAACTAAAAGTCCCTCCGCTAAAAACTGAGCAATCTTATCGTTAGAATATCCGAGCCCGTGCATAATAGAAAAACTATCCTGCCCTAAGGAAGGGCAAGGCTGTAAATTTGGACAATCTGCAAACCCCGCCCAAGACAAAGGATCCGAGTTAAGTTTGATTCGTGATTGTGAAACTTTAAGAAATTCTTCCCAAGGGATAACTCTAAAAAGACAGGCTTCAACATTTGTGCTGAGAGCTTCCCAATAAGAGGCCGGAGCATCTAAAAATAATTTCTCAAGTTCTGGAACCAAAGAAAGATCCTCTGCTCTCTCCTTCCAATCTTTTTTATCAACAATCTCACAAAACTGATCCCAGTGTTTTTTTTGAATAGCCTGCAAAGATATCCATTGCTGATCGCGACATTTATAAAATCTAGAATGGGCATAGGCTCCATTCAACTTGGAAAAAGCATTAAATTTACCCTTGTCCTCTTCACTGGCAGATTCTTTCTCAAGGGCCTCGTAAGCTTTAGGAAGATAAAGACTTCTAAAGCCTTCATTGGCATTAGAGATTAAGTGCATGCCTCGACGATTAGGATTAACCAAGTGAAGAAGAAGTTTAGTTAAAGGAGCAAAAACACCGCCAATTACATCTCCAAATTGAGCACTGTAGTTTAATCCCCCCTCTAAAAACCAATGACCGCAACCACTGGTAGCAATAAAATTAAGATCGTGCCCCGATTTTGCACTAAATTTATCACTCATTCCGCGCAATGATAGATAGATAAGATCAGGATTTTTTTCTGCCAAATCTGCGTATCCCAAACCCAAACTATCCATGACTCCAGAGCGAAAATTTTCCACAAAAACATCCGCTTCAGCCGCCAATATTTTTACAATCTCTTGCCCCTCTTTTTTAGTTAAGTCGGTACAGATCGATTTTTTTCCCTGATTGAGCAGCTCAAAAACAGCGGAATATTCAGGTGCTCTACAGGGATCACCCTCAGGCCCTTTCTCCACCTTTATTACTTCAGCCCCATATTGGGTTAAAATACGGGTTAAATAAGGCCCCGTTAACATCACAGAAAGATCTACAACCCGAATATGCTGAATAGGTTTAATAGCTTCATCATTCCATAGAGATTCTGACACGACGCCCCCTATCCGCAAATGAATTAGATTTTGTGGTTAATAAAATTAATGTTATCTATTTTAGACTCTTGTAAGGGGTTCACTCAAGTTCTCAAAAAACAAAAAGTCTCCTATGGGATCTCTAACAGAAAACTGAGACGCCTAGCGAAGTAACTGCTCTACGACGCGCCGAACAAGTTTAGTAATTTCAACGTAATTTTGTAATGGCTTAGCACACCTCTGCTTTGCTACAAAGCTACGGATCCAATTTGGAAAGAGAAAGAGGTCAGTGCTCCAATAAGAGTCTGAGATAACTTTTGTATCTAGCAAAAATTAACACCACTCAAAATATGGGGATTTACTGTTTTGAGTTTAGATGATGTTTTGTTTGCCAAAACAGCCCAAGAATTTAAATAGTTTGGAAGACAAAGAAGACCCAAAAAACTCCTAAAAAACACAGTATAAGGTGCCAGGTATAAATTATTAAATGACTCCACTTTTTACCATGCGCTGTGGCTCAGCAAGAACTACTGGGCTTTTGTTATGTTTTTAGGTGGGAAATATTTTGTTTTAGAGGACTCTAATTTTCGATAGGCCACATCATAAAGCATAAAACGATTACCCGCCTGAGTTAACTCTGGATTTAAATCAGGATGATATTTTTTAGCCAGTTCTCTATATCTTTTTTGAATCATATTCCAATCTCTTTCGTTTGGAATTCCCATCACTCCAAGAGCATTAATAAGTTCTCTCGGGAGAAGAGTAATAGTCTCATCTTGTCTGCCATGTGGAGTCTGGTCTTTGTTTAAGGGCTGACTTTTAGAGGATTCAGAAGGGGCTGAGTAAACTTTCGGTTTTGTTCGATATTGAGGTTCTCTGGCTCTCTGTTTTTTTGAACTTATTAATGAAGTAATTATTTTTTCAGTAAGTTCAACGAATACTATTTTAACGAACCAAATACAGCTTGTCATTAAAGTTACAGGAATACCACTCAAGTCCCACTTTCGCTCACTGGTGAGTCTTTTCTCCAGATCTCCAGGTTGATAATAGGTGTAATAAAAGGCCCAGAAAAAGAGAAACCCCATAGGAAATAATAGTCCCGATGAATAACGGTTAAATTTGAGTTGCAAAAAATATTCTACAGCTACAAAAGCACCAATCGAAAGATAGAGTGAGGTGGCATCAGCCTTTTGATTAACGACCCCCTCTTTAATAGGATGGGCACGATTCTGATAAAGGTGAACTCTATAATCTCTTACGTTCATAAATTACACTCTTAGCTTTTAAAGAAATGCAATTTCGAACCCAAGTTTTTTAGAGTGTTTAGGAGTTGAAGAGTTGATTATCTTTTTAACAGTGGCTAAGAAGAGTTTAATAGGTTGTCGAATTCATTCAGTTTTTAATGTGCCATCTTTTAAACACTTAAAAGAAAATTAAGTAAGATCTTAATAATAGAAGAGTTTTTTACGCAATAGTTAAAAAACGACTAGCCCGATGGCGGTTTCCATGGTCAAATGCCGACTTAAATTTTTTTGTTTCTTTATTGGAAGGATAAACAATGGCTCTAACAGATTTAAACTCAAACCTTTTACTCATCTTAAGATGGATTCATATCTTAGCCGGTATCACTTGGATCGGACATCTTTACTTCTTTAATTTTGTAAATGTCCCCTTTCAAGCGGCGTTAGAAAAAGAGATTAAACCTAAAGTAAATCCCATTCTACTCTCTAGAGCCCTTTGGTGGTTTCGATGGGGTGCGATGGTAACTTTCGTGATTGGCTTACTTCTATTCCTTATCAAGTATGGAATGCTTGGCGAAGCCACTGGGTTACTAAAAGACGAATCTGGTCAGATCACTGGTCGTGCTCAATGGATTATGTTGGGAATGCTGCTTGGAACTATCATGTGGTTCAATGTTTGGTTTGTAATTTGGCCTGCTCAAAAGCAAATTATTACCTGGGTAAAAGCAGGACAAACTCCCCCTGAAATGCCGGGCTTAGCAAAGAGAGCTTTATTGTTCTCTAGAACCAACACTTATCTGTCAGCTCCCATGCTATTTGCAATGATTGCTCCTAACAACTACGGAGCCTTTAGCTGGTGCACAGTGGTTGTTGTTTCTGTGATCGGATCAGCTGTTATTTGGGGACTTATCAAAATGTCCCACAAAGTCGGTCAAACCGTCTAAAAAATTAAAGGCCCGTGAGAATATCTTTAAGATTTTTCACGGGCTTTTTTATGTCTTTTATTTTTTAATTAACTAGATTTTATCGGAGTTCGTCCCAATAAAAACTAACTATCAATTCGCTTTTTAAGCTCTTTACCTACTTTAAAGAAAGGGAGCTTTTTTTCTGGAACAAAAACATCAGCGCCAGTTTTGGGATTTCTACCCACATAAGACTTATAGCTTTTTACAAACCAGCTTCCAAAACCACGAATCTCAATTCGATCCCCTTTGACCATAGACATAAAGAAGGAGTCAAAAATAGTATTCACTAGCTCTTCAGCCTTTTTCTTAGTCAAATTTGCTTTGCGCGCTAAATTTTCAATCAATTCGGATTTGGTCACGATGCCTCCTCAAAACGTAGCCATACAATGCGTTGAGCCATTCAAAATCCTAAGTACTTTATTATTATAAGTTTTTGCTTAACTTAATCCAAGTAAAAACAAATATTTGAGTGTTCTCACAATAGGAGTCAGTTGAGAAGGTATTATATATTGCGTCTAAATTAGGAGTCTACACCCCCACCACTTCTACTCAAAATAGGGGATCTCACACAACATCACGCCAAACGTTAGGTTCTTTGGAGCAGATGGCATCAGCTATTTCATAAAGAGGTAAAAAAGAGGTTAAATTCTCGCGAAGTGACCTTCCATGAAGCTCGGGGCTGACAAGACATACTTTAAAATTATTTTTTAATCCCTTAACTAATTTCTCCGAAACCGGTTTTCCTTGAAAACAATCCACCCAAACCCAGTCTGCTTTTCCTTTGAAACAATTCACGAAAATATCAGGCTCGTAAGTGGAAAAACGGATTGCAAACCGGTTTTTAGCTTCAAAATGGGTCTTTTTAACTAGAGTTGGTAGCACAGTGTCTAAAAAGCAATAGTTCTCAATTTGATATTTTGCCAAAAGCTCTTCAACTCGATTTTCAAGCCCGTCCTCTTTAGTGTTAAGCCAAATAGGGCCTTGAATTCCAAGACTCTTAAACTCTTTGATCCATATTTCAAAATCATCCCCAAAGGTCCACGGATCATGGGAGAGATGAATCGCCCCCCATCTTGAAACATCAGATCTTAAATCGATCTCAACTCCCCATGATTTTTCAAGAGATGCGAGATCTTTGATGGCATTAACTCGATGTTTTAAAAATAACTTACTCATGAACCCATTTCCTCGGTCATTCCCCCTGAAAGTAAAGCGATAGCTGTTAATTGATTTAATCCATCAACTCCAGACCGCCAGTGAGGTTTTCTCCAGGCTCGCGTAATACTTCTCAGGTTAGGAAAAATATTTTTCGCAACAGCTTGAACCTCTTGATCTGTCGGATTGCCCTTAATCTCAACTAAGGTACGATTAATATCATTGGGCAAAACTTCAAAAGAGATTTTACAATTAGCGATCTCTTTTAGGGCCTTAAGTAGCGTTCCAATAGGGGCATCATTCCAAAAAGTATATCTAACGATAAACTCGAAAGTACTCCCAGCCATGACCTCTTCACGCGTAACCTCTTTTTCCGGAAGATACTGAATAACCCAATCAGCAAACTCTTTCTGAGGAGCAATGTGTTTTATAGAATCGGACTCTCTCTTTACAAAACTATCAACCACCTGTTTGGGTGAATGGCCTCGTTCATTCACGTCTCTTCGATACTTCCATGCAAATCTAACAATTTCATGAGGATCGATAAAAATTTTCAAATCAAACTTGGATCTAAGACCTCGTAAATAAAGGGTATGGAGCCCCTGAATAATTAGAGTCTTAGTCGGTTTGATCTCTTTAGCCTCTGAAAATATTCCCATGGCATGATCGTAATGAGATTGTAAAACTGTAGAGCCCTTAGCAAGTTGCAAAGCGTGGCTAGCCATCATTGATAAATGATTAGCTTTAGGATTAAGATGGGTATACTCCTGCCACTTCTCATGGTTACGTTCCCACTTATGATAATCATCTCCTTCGACGACTAGGGTGTTTTTAGAATTAAAGAGATCTTGAAAAATATGGCTTAGATGATTTTTTCCTGAACCACTATTTCCTGCAATTCCTAAAATTAAGGGACGAGCTCGTCCCTGAAGTTTAGCCTCTTGCTCAAGAACCAACTTCCAAATAACCAATAAGATTCCTGCCATAGCTGTTTGTAATAAAGTAAAGGCTACACCGGTCACCATTCCCTCTAAATGGCCCCCTAATTTGGAAAGGAGAACAAAGTTAACCATGTAAATAATCTGAAAGCCCCAAAAGAGTGCTTTCGAAACATTTAGATAAAGGGCAAAGAAAAGACAGAAGAAAGGGATAACCCAATAATACCAGCCAGGCATAGCATTGGTACCCATAAGTAGGGCCCCAAACAAGGAAGCGGATCCAAAGATAAGTCCCCTTTCAGTAATTCTAGAGGAGACGCAAAGGCGTCCTAAAACAACTAGCACAATAAAAACCCCTAAATAGACAACTTGCCCGGATCCAAAATTAAGGTTGGCAGCAAAAAGTCTCATAGCTTCAGGCGAAGTCGCGCTCGCATAAAACAACCTACCTGCATGGTAAACCGGAATAAAACCTAAAGCTGTAATTCCACTCCAAATCGCAAGCCACAATCCTATACAGGCTAATGCTTTCTTTGCGAAATTCTGATGCCACAAATAGGCCAGAATAAAAGGGACTAGAACCACTACATGAAACTTAGACAAAGTCGCACAGGCCATTAATAGAGCTGAGGCTTCTATTTTTCGAAGCGTTAAAAAAATGAGAGATAAAATACACAACATCATAACCACTACATCTAACTGCCCGTGGATATAGGTAATAAAAATAGTAATGGGATTAAACCAATAGAGCAAAAAGAAAGACCTTCGTCTCTCTCCACAAATTCTCATCATTCCCCACAACAGAAAAACATCCGCCACTAATAGGGGAAGTTTCATTGCGATAAGACTTAAGGGTATATCGCCCATACTCATAGCACCCAAAATCTTAAAGGCTAAAAACTTAGGTAAAAATAAAATTCCAAATAAAAAGCTTCCATAAGGAAAAAAATGGGCCGGAGATAATGCCCAGGGATTTTGTCCTAAATGTAAAATTGAGGTGTCTATAAAAGGAATAAATAGCTCTTTTAAATACTGAGAACCGAAAAAGGGCATCAGCCCCACACGAATCAAAACACCCCACCAAAACAGACGGTTTTTTAGCAGTTGTCTCATACTCTTCCTTGTGAACGGGAAAGCTGGCACATGTACTTCACCATTCCCAAAATGGTTTTGTATCGACTAAAAAAACTAGAAGCCCAATTGGAAACTCCATGAACCCTAGGAGGAAAAAGAACCGGTATGGTCTCAACATGGAATTTATTTTTAAGAGCACAGAAAAGAACATAAAGATCGAACGCAAAGTTATTTGGAGGCGCAGTTAGAGAATTTAACAATTGTCTTGTAAAAATTTTAGGCTGGGCATTTAGCTCTTTGGTTTTAATTCCTAAAATTAAAAAGGCTAGGATCTCAAAAATATGAGTTACCCATTTATCTTTCCAGTTTCTTCCACTTCTAACCCCTTTAACAAGCACCTTATCTTTTTCAACTGACTTTAGCTTTTTCAGAGCCGTAAAAGCATCCCTAGGATCACACTGCTGATCCGCATGGGACCAACCAATAATCGGCGCTGAAGTATTTTTCAAACCCTGAAGTACGCCATAACCATAACCTAAATTAACTGGAACAATTACAGTACTAAACCACTGGGAAAGTTCTGTTTTTTGAAGTTCAGTTAACACCTCTTTGGAATTATCCTGACTTCCATTCTCAACAAGAACCAATTGAAATCGTTTCGAGTCGAATCCAGCTTCTTCAGCAGCGCTGACAGCTCTTTGCAATAGAGTTTTTAAGGATTTAGATTCGTTGTAACAAGGCAATACCAGTTCAAACTCTTTCACTTTGTAATCTCCTTTGAAAACTTAGTTCTAGGTTCAAAATGATACCCTCCAAAAATCTCCTGCCAATAAAGTGCTTCAGCTAGAGAGTCGGGATCTCCCCAACACAGATAACCCGTTAGTGGGATTTCTCTAACTCTAAAACCCTGCTTAATTAAAACCTCAAAAACAGAATCAAGATACATCTCGCCATTAACTAAAATCTCCTGCTTTTTTAGTTCCTGGATTCCTTGAGCTAATATTTCAATATTTCGAAACCAAAAGGTCCCTACTAATAACGAATCTTTACTTGGATTTTTGGAGAGGGGTGACTTTACCGATACTTTTTTAACTTGAGGATAGTCCCCCTGATTGTCAGATTCTACATAGGCAAAGGCCTTAGGATGAGAATCAGCTCCTGGATATCCTTTTATCGTAAAAATAGCTGCATCGCAGTCGGGGTGAGCCTTAAACCGATTCCATAATCTAGGATCTAAAACAATTCCATGATCACAGGAACTCACAATGACCTCTTTTTTAAGATCTAGCGCCGTTATTCCAAACTCCGTTGATAAAGCCTGGCCACTAGGCGTCTGTTTTAACGAAACAATCTTTTCCTTGGAGCCCGATAGGTAAGACTTTACTGAATCTAAGGTTACAAGAACGGAAGTTTTACTTTTGGGCAATGTTTCCAATGCCCTCTGGTACATGGGAGTCCCTGAAATTGGAATGAAGGGCTTCGGACAGGAGGTCACTGAAGCAAATCGACTTCCTAGACCTGCCATGGGCATGAGAACTTGATCGACTTCACCTCTTTGCATTCCTAAAAACCTATTGTGATCTTTCAAGCTTTTTTCCCAATACTCAAAGATTCTTAAATCTTCAGGAGTTCCCCATTGAAAAAAACCAGGAATTTCAAATACCCGGACATGAGCGTTAGATCTCATTTGAAGTAAGGACTGAACAGTAAGACTCGAGTAGTACTCGCCATTGAGCTGTATCTTATTCGTAATCTGATACTCAATCGCCTCTCTTAAAAGCTTTGCACTTTTGAAATAGTAGCCCCCTGAAGAGGCAAATTCCTGTTCTCTGTTCTCTGTGAAAGAGCCCTTCTCTTTAACCTCAACTACCCGTTCCCCCTCCATTCGAGAGTACGCGTACTGTAAAGGGCTTCGATAATGAGCATGATAGCCTCGATAGGAGATGACACAAGCATCACATTCGGTCTCTCTTACAAAGTTAGAGAAACGAACTCCATCCCAAACCATCGCGTAATCACAATAGCTTAAAAAAACAGGGGCCTCAGGATCTAGAAACTCCATTGCTTTTAATGCAGCAAAGCCCGGTCCCTGATTATGTTTCTCAATAAAAATCTGTTTTCCTTGAGGTCTCTCCTTCGATAGAACGGTAGGCAGCTCAGTGTTTTTATGATTCTCAGCCATGACAAAAAAACAGGGCCAGCTCTCAGGAAAGTTCTCCAAAAGTCGCTGAATCATTGGAGTTCCATTGATCGGGATAAGCGGCTTAGGTTCAAGATAGCCCGCGGCCTGATAACGGGTCCCTTGTCCCGACATCGGAATAAGTAGTTGGATCTTTTTATCCATGAGGTAACTCTCTTTGCTGGCGTAATTTTTCAGTGGGCAAATCTCTAATAACGGCTCTTATCTCTTTGGGAACCTCTTGGAAGTTGGGTGAAAGCCGATAAAGAATCGCTGTCGCAAGCCATAATTCTGCCATATCCTTATCTTTCGAGATTGAAGACACAGGAAAGAAAACCTCGCCTGAAGCTGTAGGTTGCAAAACCCTATCTAGTCTTTCAGAAAAGACTGCTACATCGGGAAAAAAACACCTAAAAGGCATTGGGTTAGCGGCAAAAAGCTGAAAGAGTTTATCAAAGTTTGGGATCTCAGTAAGCAATGAATAGAGTCCAGAGTAATTAAAATCTTTGCAGAACTCTTTTTCCAGAGACTCCCATTCGGTAATAATAGAATCGTCATCTCCATGAAGAATGATCCCATGGCTCTCAAGAAAATAGATTCCAGCATCTCCCTTGATCTGTTTCGAAAGAACCCAACCTGGACGACAGGCCTCTACAAAAATAGTTTCTCTTTGAGTGTTGTTTTTTAACCACCCGATGACTCGAGTTCGATCCATGTTAAATTCGTGATAGAAAAGCAATGATGCTAAAGAGTGAAAGTGAAGAACATACTTTTTAGGTAACAAAGCATGAAAGCCGGTCTCCATTGAGGCCCTTCCAAGGCCGTCCCCTAGGAGAGTTGTTTCTTTAATTAGTTTCGCGTAATTTTCTTCGGCCTCTGATTCTTTCCAAGACTCACTTTTTAGAACCTGAGCCATGGTTTTGTAATCAACATGAGCTATCCCTGTATTTTCAGTGACTCTATCCAAACGAAAGCCGGTGGCTTTAATCCAAAGGGTATTTTTATCCTCTTTGATTGAAATATTTCCTCCAGCCCCTTGAGTCCAGACTGGAATACGAGCGCCTATTTTTTGGCACAAATAGCTTAATTCTATTTCTATTTTTTTAGTCATTGCAGTAACATTTCTAGTTCATTCAAAGAGTTGATTACTTTCACATCACTTGGAATGGTATCTTTTTGAATCAATTTTCTAAATTCTGTTGTCAAAACACTTTGCATTCCCAATTTCAGTGCTGGAGCTATATCAGTTTCTAAGCTGTCTCCCACCATCACGCACTCATTGGGTTTGCAACCTAACTTTTCAAGAGCAGATTGAAAAAGACTTAAGTGGGGTTTTTCCACCCCCATTTCTTCTGAGGTAATAATAGCAGGAAATAAACTCCCAGTAGGATCTATCACTCTTAGTTTAATCATCTGGGTTCTAATATTTTCATTAGTTAAAATTATTTTAGGCAATTTACCTAATCGTCCCTCAAAAAGTTTTTGGCGTTCCAAGCTTCTCCATTGCTCACCAATATGTTCAGCTATTTTTTTTTCATAGGCCTGCATCAGATCTAAAACTGCACCATGAGAATATTGATTATTTGTATCGAGTAACTGCTTGAAATAGAGAATTCGATTTCTAGCCCCCACATGCCCCTCTCCCAATCGAGACTTAATTATCTGACGCGCTATTAAAAATTCCTCAGAGAGGGGATCGATTCCTATCGCTTTAAGAGCATAAGCATAGGCAGCCTCCGCGTCATAAAGCGTGTCATCTAAATCTAAAATAAGGCAGGTCTTTGTCATCTTATAATTTTCCTAAAGCTTGCCGTAGGTAGCAAGCACCAAAAGGTACCACCAAAAGGCACCAAAAGGTACGGCTTTACTTTGGGTTGGACGCACCTCCCCACCATCCCCCCAAGATATGGTTTTACAATAACAGTATCGAAACAGGGTAACTAATCCCCTCTCCAATAGTTATAGCCTCTTTATCTTCACCGATTAAAATAAATCGGTTTATATTCAGGGCAGTTCCAAGGAACTTATGCTCCTCTTTCTTCAGACCTCTTCCCTTTAAAGGTAGGACAATTTCAATACGATCGACTATCGCTTCAGGAATTAAGTACTGCATCTGACGAAGCCCAGACTTAAGTTGCTCTAGGGCCTTAGTTACCAAACGTTCCTCTAATTTGAACTTAACCTCCCGGAGACGAAACAGAGTTCTATTTCCAATAGAGGTAGAACTAAAGAGATCGGGCAGGGACAATCCTTTTCCTAAACAAATATCGGTTTTGTAAGAGGGATTAAGATACTGAGCAAGTTGCTTGTCTCCAACTGAAAGAAATACCTCCCCTTCAGTCACTCTTAAAATATCAGCACAATAGGCTTCAGGGTTCAAAGATCTCTCTCCTCACTAATAATTGGGGCTAAGTTAAAGATGACATAAGGATTTTAATAAGTGAATATACCAAAAGGTATGGCTTTACTTTGGGTAGTCCCGCCAAAAGTAAAGCCATACCTTTTGATACCTTTTGGTACCTTATGCCTGTAGTGCCCATTACCGCCAGCCCCCATGTCTTTTATATTCGCCCTGCTCCAGGTTGGTTGGAGTTGCTTCATGAAGAGGTCATTTCTTTAGTTAAAACCCCTCTTCAAAAGTATAAGTTCGAACCTAAAATCACACTTTTAAAAGGAACTGTAAAACTTCACCGCTGCGATTGGCGTCAGGGTTTAGAGATCATGCTTAGACTTACCACGGCTCACGATGTGGAGTGGATGATTCTAGAGTCTAAATGCAACCAGTGGACTGAGGTCGATGCCATTTTAAATAGAGTCCCCTGGAATGACATTCTTCCCAATAGAGAGATTCCCATTCATGTCACTGCCGATGTTTCAAATGGATTTACCACCGCATCAGGAAAACTTCGGGAAAATCTTTGTCGGATTGCTAAGGTTAATCATGTCTCTGAAGGAGGGGTTCTCCGATTCAAAATTGAGTTACGATCAGATTTTTTGAGAATATCGGTAAGCCTTTGTGGAGATCCCTTATACAAACGTGGCTATAAGGCGAAATTACTGGCGACAGCGCCACTTCCAGAACATCAAGCCGCAGCTTGCACCCGATGGGTATTGGCCGGTGTCGAACCAACTCATCCCGTGAGCTCTGTTTTTATCCCCTTTGCGGGTTCGGGAACATTTGGATTTGAATCTCTCATTGTTCTTTCTGGAGCTGGACCTGGAGCCTTTTTAAGGCAGTTCTCATGCGATATATTCCCCTGCACCTCAGAAGCCACAATGCGCTTTTTAAGACGGAAAATTTCAGAGAAACTTACCTCAACCCCACACCCACGGCTTCTATTTAATGAATTAAATTCGGATGCCGCTTCAACTCTCAAAGAGAACGCAGCCGCATTTTCAATAAATTCCAAATTTGAAATCATTGAAGGGGATATTTTTGAAATTCAGCCCAACTTTTCCCCAGAGGGAAACATCCTAATCTTATTAAACCCACCCTATGGAAACAGACTCGCAAAAAACTCCTCTATTTCAGCTCTCTACAATCGCCTTGGAATCTATATTCAAAAACTCTCAGAGAGTTATTCAGGTCGAATCATTGGAGGTTGTATTTGTCCAGATGCTCATTCTTGGCGGAGTTTTCTCAATGGGCTTAAAACCCCAACCCAGGAAACCCATCACTTTACCCATGGAGGGAAAGAGATGCGCCTAGTACGATGGCAAGGATAAAATTTATTATGACAGATAGTAAACTTATCTTTTCAACTGATCCTAAGTTAAATCAAAAATGTCCCAAATGCCGAGAGCTACTAATCTACTGTAAATGTGAAGTTGAAATCAAACTTAAATCCTCTAACTTCATCGCTCTATTACGTATAGAAAAAGCCGGTCGCTCAGGAAAAACTGTCACAGTCATAGATAATCTACCCAAGATTAATGTCTTTCTAAAAGATTTAACTAAGGAGCTAAAAAACCGGTGTGGTTCTGGCGGAACCTACAGTCTCGAAAACAAAGAGGGTAAAATAGAAATTCAAGGGGATAAAAGAGAGCTTATTAGAACTTTGCTTTCAGCTCGAGGCATTCGAACCCAAGGTTAATGATTTTAGACTAAAATAAAAATAACGGGTCTGGCTACAAAAACTAGAATTACTTTCTTTGAATTATTTAAATTAAATCAATAAGTTATAATTACCCATTAAGCGTCTTAAAATTCAATTTTATCCCCCCCTATTTGATTCGTATTGCGTTCCATTTGGAAACCCCCACAAAACATTCGCAATTTTTCTTCGCTTTTAATCAGCCCCAAGGAACTCTATAGTAAAAAGATGAGACCTTTACGAGTAACGCGAAAGCCACTGGACCCTGAGTTTCAAAAAACAGAAGTTCTTCGCATCTCTCAGCTTATTTCATCAACTGTTCATCCTTTAGCGATTTATAGTTTTGGTTCGGCAGCGGAAAATAAAGCCACGGATCAATCCGATTTTGATTTTTTAATAGTAGTAGAAGATTCTGAAAATTTGACTAAGGCAAGAATCAAATTGAGAAAGCTCATGCCTCTATCTCAATTCCCAGTTGATCTTATTTGGAAAAAAAGAACAGAGTTTTTAACCCAACGAGAGATAGGTGGGATTGCTTGGGTTGTCTGGGAAGATGGTAACTGTACTTTTCATACTAACTCCAAGGAGTTTATCAATGACAAAAAAACGAAAATTTAAAAAAGAATATTCTGTGGAGTTACTTCGAATTGCCGAGGGAGATCTGCAGACTGCTAGAGGCCTTATTCAAGTTAAGATGGGAAGACGGGAGAATATTTTTTTCCATCTAGAGCAAGCCATAGAAAAGGCTCTCAAAGCAGTTCTCTGCTCACGAGAAATTGCGACTCCTTTTGTTCATGAAATGGGAATTGTATTAGAGCTATTTCCAGCCGACTTAGAAGTTCCTCGTTCTGAGGAGATGTTAGATTTAGGACAGTTTGCTACTATTCGTCGTTATGAGGAAGATATTGCTGATCTCACGGATGAAGAGGTTCAGGCTACTCTTGATTTAGCTGTTCAAACCTTGGATTGGGCTAAAAATAATTTGGGAAAATAGTCCTGATTTTAAGTAGTAACGTTTCGCGATAGTTCGGTTCTTTATAAATAACGGCTAGAGGACTAGCCATCACTCGAGGGCTTTGCATAATTTGTAAAGGTGACGAGCGAGTTTGTCCGTGATTTCATTCAATTCAGCGTTATGAATCTCAAGTAATTGAAGAGCTCCTATACTTTCACGAAAACTGCCAAGAGCAATACGGTAGAATCTTGCTCTGTCTTTGGGACTGGGTTTAGCCGAGCCACTTCTGCAGATAGGCGAAGGTTCTTCCAGATCGCTTTTGGGAGTCACAGAGAAGTACAAGCCATTATTCAACTTGAACCTGATGAATTTAACGAAAAGGAACGAGATACTTTGGACCCTCTAGCTGCCAGCGTCTTCAAACTCTTGCGCAATTGCCTGGCGCCTTGACCGCAACCCGGTATGCCGGTTTTGCTGCAATGCCGAAATCAGATATCAGCTAGGCGGGGACATACAAATAAAAGAAAGAGCGCGATAGATCTGTGACCCGTTACAAATAAAAAAGAGCCTAGCTATCAAGCCAACCCCTTTTCAAACTTCTCTTAAGGAATATCCATCCTAACTTTTCCAGCAGCAATCGGTTTAGCGGCAAACTTAACTTTCAACTCATCGGGTCCGTTACATGCCATTTCAGTTGCTTTAGAGAACTTAAAAGCGTTGATATTGTTAACGCAAGCTTCTAATGGCCCTTCAATAAGCAAAGTACCGTCCGAATTTTCAACGTGAAGCCATACCTCTTCTGCATCAATCACAAGATCTTTAACGCACTCTCCACCTTTAAGAGTAGACCAGCCTTTTGAAATTACCTGTCCACTGAATTCAGCATCTTTCCAAGCAATAGCAACAAGAATACTATTTTCTTCACTTCGAGAGTTGCAAATGTCCATCATTGAACGAGCTACATAAGCTTCATTAGTTTTAAAATGATGCCCATATTCTCCAGAGGTCGGAAGTGCCTCTTTTTGGAAATACTCCATTTTCAATTTATTTAACGAACAGTCCATAATTTCAGCATCTGGATGATTAAACCCATCATAATCATTGGTGCACAAGGGGACATTACCTCGCCATTTATGAGATCCATTAGATGAAGTAGCGAAATAGAGAATTTCACTAGCCTCCTCTTTTCGATCTACCTCAAAACATTTTCCAGGTTTAGCCATCAACCAACCATTGACTGTGGTTTTAGCATCGCTCGATCTCTTTTGGGCAGACGAAATAAAAATATCTTCCGAGGTATCATTACAAAACTTTACACCCCCTCCTACCTTAGTCGCATCGGAAAGTTTAAATTCGATCTTAGGAATTTCTTCTCCTGTGGCAGTTCTTAAATTAGCTATTGAAAACTCTTTAAAGGGCCTAATCTCCTGTTCCGATTCATTACAGGAAATCGTACCCGCATTCTCTAAGTTATAAATATCGACTGTGTTTATACAAAGCTTGGTCTCACCTAGCCATTGATATATTTTAGAGAATGATTGGGCGTAAACTAGAATTTTATCCCCTGATATTGGAAATGACAGCTCTGAGCATTTATTCGGTTCAATTCCCCACCAACCTCGAGCCATTAAATTGGCATTCTCATCTGGCTTATAAGCTACTGAAATAAATATTTTTCCTTCATCTCTATTGCAAAAATTTATCTTTGTTTCAATGTTAGAGTCTGTTGTTGCAGCCAGTAACAGAGGAGTATAAAACCCCACACCAAGAAGCGCCAATCCAAAGACAATCTTTTTTTTCATGGTTAAACTCCCCAATAAAAATAGTTAAAACGACTCTAGAGAGAGGAGTAAAGCAAGCTGCATGCCATTTGAATTTTATTTTTATAACTGATAAAGAAAGGCTCGATTTTCCACTTCATCTATCGAGAATTATATTTGTCGGCATCCACATTAACTGGAACACCAATCCCCTGCCATTTTGTCGTTTGATAGCCCTCATTTCTCTTCTTTTCAGAGGTCACTACCACATCGACGAGAGCGTTAAAATTAGACTGAGCCGCAAAAAAAGCTAACCTCATAATTATTTCATTTCGGTCATCGCAATTAGTAACCTTAATCGGTTTCTCAGTTCGCCTAATAAGTCGAGTTTCCTCTCCTTGGCTTTTAGAAAAAATAAAAACCTCTTTAGCCCGCGTCATAACTTCACGATAAGATTCCAGGGCAGGAGCTACCTTTTCATCAAAACAGGATCCACAATATTTTCGATAGGAAAGTTCCTTAGGAATTACTTCTAAAAAAGAGAAGCTCTCTTTTTTTAGTTTCTGTATGCAGTTCTTACATTGAATTGCAAAACAACATTCACACTTTAAAATACCCTTAGGTAATCGACATGATGAACAGACCGAGTTTTCCATGGTGAAGCCAGTACCACAATTAAAACAAACAATGGAGTCTTTTAATCAAAAAACTCAAAAACCCATCCCAGGCTCACTTTTCTACTCTAATTAAACGAAGAAAATCCAGCGCTCGCACTGCAAATAGCCTGTCCAGAGGGACTTTCTATGCTGATCTTTTGAGTAAATGCCAAAAACTTACGATCCACCAGCCCCTCTGCCTCAACAAATATTTGATTTTCCCCTTTTGGAAAGCTTTTCTCGACTTTGAAATCTCCCATAACTCCATAAAGCCCAAACTGTGTCAGGCCGTGCAGGAATCCAGTTTTGTTTTTATTCTGATAATTGAGAACAGCTGTAGTTCCCCCCATCCCAGTCAAAATAAAGTTAGCATTATATTGAGACACCTGAAAAATCTGGTCACAGATCCCACCCGATGAATGAATTTCAGAAAACTCTCCGCTATAAATTTGAGAGTAACTCGCAAACGACAAAACTAGAGCAAAGAAAATAACCTTCATAAAACCTCCACAATCTATCTTAAACGCCACAAGAAGCTGATAGTTCAGGATCCTGTGCGATCTGAGTTTTTACATTTTTATACATTTGAACTGCAGAATCGTTCTCTCGAATGATTTCAGAGTATTTAGATTGAATCCTACGTCCCAAGGTGACTACATCACTGCAGCCTAGCGCCTGAGCAAATCCAGCTACATACTCCCCTTCCCCTTTTGCTAACTCAATAGATAAATTTTCTTGGTTAGCAAGTGCAAAGGTAATTCCAGCCTCTTCATTTTTAGCAAAATTGTGTTTATCGCATCCCATAGTTCCAAAGCTCATTCCAAACGAGGGGGGAAGAAAGGCATTGGTAGTTCCACGAGTTGTGGTAGCTAAAAAACTTTTCTTCTGAGTTATCTGCCAACCTAAACCACAGCCATCAGTTCCTACATCATTCATTCCTAGAGTGCTTTTTGCCGCAGCTGCCATGGAGAGGGTTGGGAGTAGAGCTAAAAAACTCACGACTAACGTTAATACGTATTTCATATTTATCCTTTCAGCGATAATAAAACACTTTTACTTCATTCTTAGAATTATAAATAAAAAAAGGGGAAAGTATATTTGAGTTTTATACCATGGTCATTTTACGGAAAATTAAAAATAATAATTCAGAGAAAATTTTCCTTCATAGAAAGAAGAGTTCTCCTGGGAAGAGATAACTGCCTGAGTCATGAATCTTAATTCCCAGATCTGACTCAACGCTAACGACTGATTAAGTTGAAACTCAAAGAACTGAGCTCTTCGCTCCCTTTGAAAAAGATCCCATAACCAGCTCGACTGCAGCTGGATTTTATATTTTTCAAAAAGATAGATAATACTTCCCATTTGCCATTTAGGAATCACACGATATCTCAATCGAAAACTATTTCCGGCCTCTATCTGTGCGACCCCTAAACTATAAAATATCGCCTTATTTTTACCCACCCCAATAGCTCCTCCACCTCCCAGATCGAAATGAAAAACCTGGCAGTGATTACAGGAGAGATCTTTCGGAGACAATACTTCAAGATGAAATGTCCAAGAAGGATGTTTATCAAGATCGGCCAATGGAGACAGCGAAGTTAGAGACAAAATATGAATATTTTCAAACCTTAACTGATAACTCTTTAAATAATATCTCAGCGTTACCGCCGGAAAATCAACCTGAGAAAAAGGGGTATATCCCAGATCACTATTTAAAAGATCATGAAACGCAAATTTGAATTGAATATCTTGAAAGAATTGGGTCTCAAGGAAAGGGTGTTGCCTATGTTCAACCCCAGAAGACAAGCCCAATCTATACGTGTTATGAGCTAAATCGGGACGAGAAGAATCCATAAGATTTCCCATGGAGTCATTTTCTTGATTAGACTTCCCTAGAGTACTGCGCTGAACCAAAACCTGTCTAAAAAGTTTTTTCTCACTTTCATTTAACTCATTTTCTTTTTTCTTTTTAACGTAAAGAAGATAGTCCGATACTTCATCTAATACTTCTATATCACTGACCTCTTGGGGCGTTGTCTTATATGCAATAATGTTTTGAAAACTATTTTTTTGAGACCTCTCTAACTTCTCATAATTTCCCATCATCTTTTTTTGCAAAGACGGACGATACTTAATATTTTTAATCGCACCCGAAATTGCAGAAACCTTTTTAATAGTTTCCCCCGGAATCACATAAATGGGAAAATCGGTCAATTCCCAATCAGGCTTAGCAACTTCAAGAAATGCAAGTAATTGATAGGAACAGTTTTCATCTAAAAAGTAATAGTCAAAAAAACTATTAGTTTCGACCTCCCAAACATTTCTTATAAGTCGATAGGTTTCCTCACGATTAAGATTTAACTCATACTCCCAAACATCTCGACTTTCATTGTTCACATATTCATTAACTTTAGCGTAATAGGGAAGGAGTGAAAATTGTCCTCGATACCCTCCAGTAAGTCCCAAATAGACAAACGCAAACCCATTTTCATCATTCTCTACTTGAGCCGCATAACTAATTCCCCAATCTAAAAGATCCTGTTTTTTTTGATTCTTCGATTTAGAGTTAATCCGCAAAAAGGTATGCCCAAACATAGATCCTGGGTTGTGGGGATAGGCGCTAGAAAAGACGAGAGTTACCGATTCAGGGTTAAGCTTATCCAAATACTCATTCAACTTAGAGCATAAGACATCTTTAGTTTTTAGCTTTAAGCCCTCTTTAAGAAAACGATAACGTTCTGGAAAGGCACATTGAGGGTGCTGTTTCAATCGTCCCACTTCAATATCTTTTGACATAGCAGCAAGAGTTGCCTGCATTTCTAAGTAAGGATTGCTCTTACCCTCAGGAGAAAAAAAGAATTCACCTCCCTCAACTCGACTTCGGTACCCTCCCCAAAAACTTTTCTCATAATGAATAAGCCTCAGCCAATAAGGAGATTTGGCTAAAGTCTCTAATTCAGATTCAGGGGATAAGGTTCCAGTCAAAGAGGATTGAATACCGATCCCAATTAATATCAAGAGAATAAAATGCAATCTCACAAGAGAGCAATACTAGTTTTAGACTTTTAATAAAACAAAAAAATCAGGGGACCGAATCTAAGATCTCTAAACTTGAACTTTCAACTCTTAGTTTTATCGACTTGCCATGGGTTTCAGCCTCTTTTAGATGGCTTTCTAGGACTTTAAATCTGGGATTATTAGATTTTAAATAATAGATTCCCGCGTGTTTTTTAAAAGTAATTTGATATCCCTCATTATGAGTCATTACAGATCTCACTGAATCCATAAGTTCTAAAAACTTTTTTTCTGACATGACGCTTTTTTCAGGCTTAGAATTCTTAAAAGCTAAGCCCTCTCCAAAAAAATTGGCACCTATTAATAAAATGAGTGCCACAATTCTCATTTCTTTTCCTTAATTCGCTCTAACTGAATCTGTAAATAGCTCTGCAGAGTTTGTTTTGTATCTGTGATGTCTTGTGATTGATAACTATCTAGCTCCTCTTTTTTAGCACCTGGAAGATAGTTATACCTCTTAGTGTGGTAGATCTCATCTATCTTCCCATTTTTATGAGAGGTCTGTAATTTAACCCATTCATCTATAGTGACTGGTTTTTTAAATAACGAAGGATCAATCACATACAGGATCGTTTTACCCTCTTTTTTCACAGCTACGAATGGCGCTACATGATACCACCACTCGACAAAGCCTTTCGGGGCATTTGTGGTTTCAACTCTAAGATCTCCCTCTAAAAACACCTTGCCTGTTACTACCCCCTTTTTCTCCATTAGTTGGGTCATTTCATGGGCTCTCGCATAGCATCCATCCTCTGGATAACAAAATGGAATATGTTTTTGCTCTGCCATCTCTTGAAATAATTTATTAAGTTGATCTTCGGTTAGTAGACTTACTTTAAAAACCTTTCCAGAGGGGGAAGAAATCTTGTGGGTTTTAGAATTGATTAAAAGAGTAAAGATCCCTTTTTTTATGGCCTCTTTGAGGATCATTAGAGAGGGGGATAAATTCTTTAATTCAATAGCTATGGGCCTAGCTTTATTCGTTTCTGGATTAATGGGTGGGTCCACTCGAGCTGAAATGTGGTCATCTGCTGCTGTTAAAATTGAACTCAATGTTACAAAAAGAACTAAAAAATACCGCACTCGCATCTCTCCTGTTTTTTGATAAATATGACGCCTCATACCGTCACAGTGTATTCCTCTTAGCCACTCTTCCTACTGCAACTTAGCCTTACGGCCAGTTGCACACCGCCAGAGTGCAAGGACAGTGCTAGACGCTTTGTTTCTTAATCCTAAACTTGATTTGATTATTGCGACCTGCGAATTGCCTCATTTACGCTCTAAGTGTTACACTTAAAGGGTCTTCACTAACTCTTTAAAAAAACGATAACTTCATGAAAATACTAATCACAGGCGGAGCCGGTTTTGTGGGATCCTCTTTGGCTCTTCACTTTAAAAATAGATATCCCCAAGGTCGGGTAGTGGCTTTTGACAACCTAAAACGCAGAGGCTCTGAAATTAATCTCTCCAAATTTCGTGAACAGGGAATAGAGTTTATTCATGGAGACATTAGAAATCCATCAGACTTTGAATCTATTAAAGAGTCATGGGATATTTTTATTGAATGTTCGGCTGAACCCAGTGTCTTAGCTGGGCTTAACTCCTCTCCAAAGTATTTACTAGAAACCAATTTAACTGGAACCCTCAACTGTCTTGAATTAGCCAGACACTCTTGTGGACTATTTATTTTTCTTTCAACATCGAGAGTTTATTCAATCGTTCCTTTAAAAGAATTAAATCTGGTAGAGGGCCCTACCCGATTCGAATTAGCAAAACATCAAACTCTCTCTGGAATTACATCAAAAGGAATTTCAGAGCAATTTCCCAGTGACTCTAGCCGTTCTCTTTATGGAACTAGCAAACTAGCCTCGGAGTATTTAGTTCAAGAATATGCTTTCACCTATGGTCTCAAATCAATCATTAACCGATGTGGAGTCATTGCAGGGCCGGGACAGTTTGGTAAAACCGATCAAGGGGTTTACACACTTTGGGTTGCTCGCCACTTCTTCAAACAAGGACTTAAGTACACAGGTTTTGGGGGAACAGGAAAACAGGTCAGAGATCTCCTGCATATTGAAGATCTTATCTCTTTGCTAGAAAAGCAAATTGAAAGTAAACCCGGCTTACAATCTGAAACCTATAATATTGGCGGGGGGAACGAATGTTCTACCTCACTTTTTGAGCTCACTCAAATCTGTCAAGAGGTCACAGGAAATTCAGTTGCGATCGGAAGTGAAAAAGATTCACCTGCGGTCGATATTCCTTGGTATATCTCGGACTGCTCAAAAGCAAAATCAGCTTTCGATTGGAATCCTAAAAAAACCGTTAAGAACTTAGCCTATGACATTAAAGATTGGTTAAGCTGCAACGAAAATTTATTAAAGCATTCTTTCACTTGAAAAAGCAAAAAGGGATCTTATGGCTATTGCAATCATCACGGGTTCATCGGGACTTATCGGAAGTGAATCAGCTCATTTTTTTCATGACAAAGGATTTGAAGTTGTCGGCATTGACAATGATCTTCGAAGTTATTTTTTCGGAAAAGAAAGTTCTACAGCCTGGAATACTCAAAGACTTTCTAAAAAATTAAAAAACTTTAGTTCCCATTCAATCGACATTAGAAACCAAGAGGAAATTTTCAAACTATTTAAAAAGCATGGAACCCAAATCAAACTAGTTGTGCACACGGCTGCACAACCTAGCCATGATTGGGCGGCTCGCGAACCCTTCACCGATTTCACCGTTAACGCTAATGGAACCCTGGTTCTACTCGAGGCCACACGGCAATTTTGTCCTGAAGCCACCTTCATTTTTACATCAACCAACAAAGTTTATGGGGACACACCCAATAATCTACCCCTTGTTGAAACTAAATTACGTTGGGAAATAGATTCTAAACATCCCTATTTCCAATTTGGAATTGATGAATCGATGTCAATTGATCATTCAAAACACAGCTTATTTGGGGCTAGTAAAGTAGCTGGCGATATTCTTGTTCAAGAATATGGCCGATATTTCGAAATGAAAACCGGCGTATTTAGAGGGGGTTGTTTAACAGGCCCCATGCATTCTGGAGCTGAACTTCATGGCTTTCTGGCCTATTTGGTTCACTGCGGAGTTAATAGGAAATCTTATAATATCTATGGATATAAAGGAAAACAGGTAAGAGACAATATTCACTCTTATGATTTGGTAAATGCATTCTGGCACTTTTTCCAAAGTCCTAAGACAGGAGCGGTTTATAACATTGGGGGAAGTCGCCATAGTAATTGCTCTGTTTTAGAAGCTATCGAAAAAATAGAAAAATTAACTCACACACCTTTTAAGTATCAGCTCCTGGATCAAGCTCGATCGGGTGATCATATTTGGTGGATCAGTGATGTAAGAAGATTTCAAAGTGATTATCCGAATTGGTCTTATCGTTACAACATCGATACTATTCTAGAAGAAATGGTTACACTAAGTATTGAATCTCTACCCAAAAAGGTCGCATGAAACTTTCCATTATTATACCCGCCCACAACGAGGAGGAATGCATTGAAAGTACCGTTTCGCAACTCTCGAAACATTTAAAAAGCGAATCAATCCCTCACGAAATCTTAGTTATTAATGACAGTTCAACTGACAACACCTCTGAAATCCTGGAAAACCTTTCTCAGTCTATAAATGAATTAAGATGCATTAGAAATGCCCCACCAAATGGTTTTGGTTATGCCGTTCGCTGTGGACTTAACCAATTCAAAGGAGAGGCTGTTGCTATCTATATGGCTGACGCATCGGATACCCCCCAAGATTTAGTTCGTTTTTATCGAGCTATGATTGCTCAAAAGGTAGACTGTGTTTTTGGTTCACGATGGGAAAAAGAGTCAAAGGTTGTTGATTATCCTCTTTTTAAATTGGTTTTAAATCGAATGGTGAATCGCTTTATTCAGTGCTTATTTGGGATTCGATATAACGATGTCACTAATGCCTTTAAACTTTACTCTAAAGATACTCTCCGAGGGGTTGAACCCATCATAAGTCCGCACTTCAACCTCACAGTGGAACTTCCTTTGAAAGCCATTGTACGAGGTTACAGTTATGCAGTGCTTCCCAATACCTGGGTTAATAGAAAAACAGGTGAGTCGAAACTCAAAGTTAAAGAGATGGGTTCAAGATATCTGTTTATTATCCTTTACTGTTTTATTGAGAAATGGCTTTCACGTGGAGATTATCGACTTAACGCAACTGTAGAGCACGCCAAAAAGGCTGTTTCTATTAAGTAATTTGACCTTTTTATACTTATTTACTCAAGAACACCTCTCCCATTCCGATAAACTAGATATGAAATACAATATGAATAAATTTATTTTTGGATCATTAACTTTAACCTCAATTTTCTTCTCTCAAGGACTCATAGCCGACAGTGATAACAGGCCAGTCTTAAGAAAAGTGCAGCCCGAGGTCGAATCGCTCGACTCGCTACATCCCAAAGCTTCCCCTCTTGCCAATAACGCCCAGCACAACGACAACAAGGCAACTCGAAGACTTGCTAGCGGAAACAATGCAGAAGATTTAGAGCATTATTCTAAATTAGAGCGTCGTTTAGGAGTTGATATAGGACTCATGGTTCCATTCAATGACTTCCAAAAAGATTTTTCAAACGCTACAATGCTTGGACTGCATTTTACCTGGGAGGCGATCGCCCCTTTTGCTTTAAGAGTGAGTACCCATAGAGCCTCTTCGTATCACAAGTCAGGAGCCGCTTCAGGAAAGCTCACTGTTTCCGCAATTAACATTGGAACACAGGCTTCATTCCCGATAGGTCGATTTATTCCCTTCTTAAAGTTTGAGGGCTCATTTAACTTCAATGATGTTTCTTTTGACGCCAGTAAAATCGTAACCGCAGGTAGCGACACTTTTGTCACGACTCTGGGACTTAATGCAGGGATCGGAATTGACTTCATCGTAGGTAGAGAGGTGAGTTTCGGTTTTGAAGGCACCTATCACTACTTAATTCCCAAAAAAATCAACCTAAGCGATAGCACAATGTTCGACTTAGGTAGTAGCTACGCAACCGCAGGCTTTAGAGTGAATTTTTAATACCTAATCTCAGTTTGGGTAAGCTTATTCGGCGCGGCGTGGCGCACCTGCTGCGCTAACCCTCTCACCTATTTATTAGAGATCCTAGATCTCCATCACAAAAACCCCATTGCGAGAGGTGGAGAGTATAGCCTTAGTAATATTGCGACGCTACGCATCAGCCCCTATCTTACTTTCTTGAAATCCCCTCAAGTGTCCCCTATCATGCCGTCTATCTTAAACGGGTATCTGTTTTTTACTGAAAGAGAGTCATTACGATGGGTTTTATTAAACAACATACACAGCTTGTGCTTATGCTCGCGGCTCTATTTGCGTTGCGGTGGAGCGTAGTAGAGCCCTATGTCGTTCCTACAGGATCTATGGAGCCCACGCTCAAGACTGGGGACAGGTTATATGCCTTGAAATGCGCTTATGACCTTCGCATTCCCATGACCAATAAAATTTTATTTCGCACCGGCAGTGTCAAACGGGGAGATGTTATTTTATTTCAGGCCCCTAGAACCCCTGAAATCACTTATGTAAAAAGAGCCGTAGGACTTCCCGGAGATAAACTGGCCTTCAGAGATGGGGCTCTCTACATCAATGGGCAAGAGGTGCAAAAATCTATATTTCCTAATCGCGATGTTATGTACGACATCGATATGAAAGAGCTCAAAACTCTTTATTTAGAACAGCTCGGAGATAAAAAACATTACGTCATTCTGATTAATGAAAACTCTCAAAGTGCATCACGATTCATGGATGAAATCCAGATTCCTGAGGGTTATCTATTTGCAGTAGGCGACAATCGAGACCAAAGCTATGACAGCAGAGCCTGGGGTTTTGTACCCCTAGAAAACTTAAAAGGTAAAGCCATGTTTATCTGGTATTCAAGCTGGGATCCGTTGGTTAAAGAAAGCATGACCGCAACCTCACTCACAGTATTCGAAAGAATCTATTATTACATTTATGAATTTTTTGTTTTCTTCCCTCATTATTTTAACGATGAAGCCTGGATACGCAAAGAGCGGGTAGGAACTTTTATTCAGTAATTATTTAATTAGGGGTCGAGAACTTACAAAATGGCAGCAGAGTTTACACATCTACATGTGCACTCCAATTATAGTCTATTGGACAGCACGATTCGTATTGAAGATTTAGTTAAAACTGCTTCGAACGATAAAATGGCGGCCTTAGCTCTCACCGATCATGGCAATATGTTCGGAGCCCTAGACTTCTATCTCTATGCTAAAAAATATGGCCTTAAACCCATCCTGGGTTGTGAAGTCTATTTAGCTCCTGGAAATCGATTTCTCCGAGGTAATAATACCAGTGGAGATGAAGAGGTAGCCCCCTACTCCACTAGCCGTTCTGGAATGAACCACCTAATTCTTTTGGTTCAAAATGAAATCGGATACCAAAATCTTTGTAAACTAGTGAGCAGCGGATTTCTAGAGGGCTTTTATTATAAACCTCGAATTGATAAAGATATTTTAAAAGAACACTGTGAAGGACTTATAGCTACTTCAGCCTGCCTTAAAGGTGAGGTTTCAAATCTCTGTCTTCTCGGTGACATGGATCGAGCTAGAGAAGCCGCTATTTTCTATCGCAATCTCTTTAAGGGAAATTTTTATTTGGAACTCCAACAAAATGGAATTCCCCAACAGATGTTGGTTAACCAACGCTTTCAAGAGTTATCAAAAGAGTTGGGAATCCCGCTAATCGCAACTGCCGATTGCCATTACTTAACTCAAAAAGAGGCTTTTGCTCAGGAAGTTTTATTAGCAATCCAAACTGGGCGAACCCTAGAAGATCCCTCAGCCCAAAATATCGCAAGTGATGAGTTTTACTTTAAACCTCAAGCGGTAATGAAAGAAGAATTTTCCTACTGTCCTGAAGCCATTAATAACACCATGGCTATTGCTGAAAAATGTACCTTTGAATTTAAGTTTGATGATGAAAAAGGGAAAAAGATCTACCACTTCCCAAAATTTGACCCCCCCGATGGAAAAACAGCAGAGCAATTTATTATTGATTCAGCAAAAGCTGGTTTAGACCGAATCCTTTCTGAGAAAGAACAGATTGAAGGAAAAAAACTAACTTCGGAGCAGAGAAAAAAATATGATGATCGGCTTGAGAAAGAACTCAACGTCATCACCTCCATGGGATTTATCGGCTACTTCTTAATCGTTTCTGATTTTATCGGCTATGCTAAAGATCATGGAGTCCCTGTCGGACCTGGTAGGGGTTCAGGTGCAGGTAGTTTGGTAGCTTACTGTCTTAGAATTACTGAACTTGATCCCCTAGAACATGGACTTCTCTTTGAACGCTTTCTAAATCCGGAACGGATCTCTCTTCCCGATTTTGACGTCGATTTTTGCATGGATAAAAGAGACCAGATTATTAAGTATGTCGTTGATAAGTATGGCAAAGAGTGTGTCGCTCAAATTATCACCTACGGAAAACTTCAAGCTCGCGGAGTTATTCGAGACGTAGGCCGAGCCTTTGGAATGCCGGTCAGTGAAGTCGATAAGATAGCAAAGCTGGTTCCAGAGACGGTCAATATTACTTTAGATAAAGCATTCGAACAGGAATCAAGACTGAGAGATCTCACAGCCAATGATCCTAAGCTACATCATCTGTTCTCTGTATGCCGATCTTTAGAAGGATTGGCTCGTCATGCCTCTATCCATGCTGCGGGGATTGTAATTTCTAATCGGCCCATGGTCGAGCACTGTCCTCTTTATCGAGGGAAAAATGATGAACTGGTGATTCAGTTCGACATGAAAAAAGCTGAGGAGATAGGCTTAATCAAGTTCGACTTCTTAGGACTTAAGACCCTCACCTTTTTACAGTCAGCTGAGAGACTTGTTAATAATCGATATCCCGAAAATGAATTTAGACTCTCTCATTTAGATTTAGCTAATAAAAAAATGTATGAGATGCTTTCAAAGGGGGACACCTTCGGAATTTTCCAGTTAGAAAGTTCCGGAATGCAAGATCTTCTCAAAAAGGCACGCCCTGACTGCTTTGCAGATATCGTAGCTATTATTTCTCTCTATCGTCCAGGCCCCATGGTGATGCTAGATGATTTTATCGGCCGTAAACACGGAACCATTCCTATTCAATATGAATTTGAAGAGCTGAGACCTATTCTGCAAGAAACTTACGGAATCATGGTTTATCAAGAACAGGTTCAGCAGATCGCAATGAAACTTGCTAGCTATACTGCAGGAGGGGCCGATCTTCTCCGTCGTGCAATGGGAAAGAAGAAGCCTGAAGAGATGGCAAAGCAAAAGACTGTCTTTTTGGAAGGGGCAGCTAAAAATAATCACGATCCTATTAAGGCGGAAAAACTTTTCGATCTGATGGCCAACTTCGCAGGTTACGGATTCAACAAATCCCATGCAGCCGCTTACTCAGTGATCACCTGCCAAACAGCCTTTCTCAAAGCTCATTACCCTGTCGAATTTTATGCAACCCTGCTTTCAACCGAGCGTGAGAACACCGACAAGATCACAAAATATATCGCCGATGCTAAAAGGCATCATATCGATGTCCTTCCACCTGACATCAATGAAAGTGACACCGACTTTACTGTACTCACCGAATCTCAAATTCGCTTTGGTTTAGGCGCTATTAAAGGGGTAGGACAGATTGCTATCGACTCTGTTTTAGAGGCACGAAAAAAGGGGGGCCCCTTCACGGATCTCTTTGATCTTTGCGCCCGTGGTAATACCCGTACCGTGAATAAGAGAGTCCTAGAAGCTTTTGTAAAAGCTGGCGCTTTAGATAGTTTTAAAATTCACAGAGCCTCTCTCTTTAAGGCAATCGATGAAGCCTTACAGATGGGCTCTGCCCTACAAAAAACCAAAGACGATCTGCAACCCTCCTTTTCTGATCTTTTGGGCCCAGAAGAAGACTCAAGCTTCACTCACAGAAAAGTTTCCTATCCTCATGAAACTCCATGGCCTAGACTTTATGAATTAAAATTGGAAAAAGAGACGATCGGATTTTTCGTCTCTGGCCATCCTCTTGACGATTTTTCTGAGGAACTTGAATGTTACACCACCACCTCTATCTCAGACTGTTTAACCTCTACGAGTTCTAAAGAGGTCTTTGTAGGCGTTGAAATAGTCTCTTCAAGAGAAATTATTACAAAACGCGGAGACCGAATGGCGTTTCTAACCCTCGAGGACAAAACAGGACAGATTGATACTGTGGCCTTCTCAGATATCTATTTAGAGAACGAAACCCTCTTAAAAGCGGGAGAACCCATTTGGGTTAAAGGCCAAGTAGAGATCAATGAAGGTGGAGCTAAGCTAATTCTATCCAAAAAAGGGCACGCTAAAATCTTGCCTTTGCGTCATGCTTACGAGGCTATGGCTAAAGAGATTCATCTCCACTTTGCAGTTGAAGAAAAAACCAATCTAAACCCTCAGACTTTAAACAAACTTCAAAACTATCTTAAAGCTATCGCTGATAAGAATGGATCTCCTCTATTTTTACATTTAAAAACCTCTAAACGCTCTGAAGCAGTGCTTCGTATGAAAGAGACTATTCCTCTTAATCGAGACACGATAAGCTTTATTAAAAATATTCTCCAAGAAGAAAGGATTCGACTTGAATTTAGGTAAACTGATTTTTTACAGTCTATTTTTCGTGAAACTTCTTTTTGCTGAAGGAGTTCCTTTTAAAGTTTCCTCCTCATCTCTTAATACGGCCCCCACAACCGCAGGGCAATCGATTGAAAATGGAGATCCAGAATCCACCCTTATTGATGAGCTGAAATATCTGGCAGTATCTAATTGGCTTCAAGACTACTTAAGTCAACGCTACAATCAGTTCGATAAATATGTAACCCCAGAATTCGCAGAAAAATATATTTTAGACTACAAAGTTTCTCGTACTGGAACCCCTTCAGGAGGGCTAGATCTCATAGGCCACTTAGATGGAGAGGCCCTTAAAAAATGGGTTCGTCTGGTTGATTCGAAATCGAAAGCTTCAAATCAAATCAAACCGCTATTTATCATTTCATCCCAGTTACCCGGATTAAGTATCTCACCTGGGGAGACAGCCCATAAGCTTAGAGACTCTTCTACAGCTCAGTTGCTATCTCAAATGACTCAGCAGCAACTTAATAAACTAAATGCCCATTTGAGCCCACTAGAAAGCTCTTTAAGTATAGAATCTCCGCCCAAGAACAGCTCTGAAATTCAAAGTCTTACATCACTAGCAAGAGAGCGAGGTCAGAGCCTAGTATTATGGGAATCCTTCTCTACCTGTCCCGGCTGTACCAATCCTAGATTCGACATCTTTTTGTATAATACACAAACTCAAAATATCTCTTTTGTCGTTGGAGATGACTTAGCTCTCTCTATGAAAGATTTAACAAACACAGAACTCTTAAAGAGATCCCTTCTTCCCATTTTTCAGCAGTTTCAATCTGAACTGGAAAAAACCTTCTCCGAAGGATCCCTACAAGAAACCCCTTTCAAACTCATTCTTGAAAATGTCGATTCCTATCGAGCTTTAAAAACTGCAGAAGCTGAACTCAGCCGTGGTAACGGTTTTAGCAGCCCCATTTTCAAAAGGGTTGGAAAAAAAACAGCCGAGTATGAAGTTAAATCTTCCCTTTCCATCGAGGAACTCGCCGTAAGAGTACAATCGACCGTACTGCCTGGTTTTAAAACCGAGGTTTCTAAAGTCGATAGTTCAACTTTAGTTGTGAGATATTCCAAATGAATGCTGATTTCTGATTTCGGCATTGCGGCAACCGGCACACCGAGTTGCGGTCAAGGCACCCGGTAATTGCGCAAGAGTTTGAAGACGCTGACGTTTCCCGTATGCACCACCGCTGAATCGATTCCCGCATGGCCATTGCTGCAGCCCTAGAATCATGAGATACTTTACTAGTTAGCCTTTCTAATCTTTAACCACTTCCTAAAATAAAATATCGCTATGCAATACACTCAATTTTTGTCCCTTGTTTTAGCCTTAAGTCTTCTCACTCAATGTGCGGGGCTCAACCCCTTTGGCTCCGACTCAACTGAAAAAATAGAGTCTGAAGATAAAGGCCAAGCCGAAAATTCTAATAGTCCTCCAAGGTATACCTGGGAAATAAATGAATCTTTAAAAAATTCTCTTAAGAAAAAAATTGTGGTTTTAAACTTCCACAACAAGACCCAATTCGGCGGAAAAGAGCTGGGAGAGTATGCGGCTAGTACCGTTCAAGACACCATTTCAAAAATGCCCGAATTTGTCATCGTAACCCAAGAGGAGATCAACCCTGACGAAGCCATTATTTTTGAGGATGGCAAATACAACATGAAACAGGTTTTTGAAAGGGCTCGCGCTCGAGGGGTTTCGGCTGTGGTGATGGGTTCAATCGATGATGTTAAGATTCAAGAAAAAGGGGATGAGATTGGTTTGTTCCGAACTCGCTACCACTCGGTCACTGCAAAAATTAAGTTCCAACTTCATGACGCCACTAATGAAAAGATCTTAGTTTCCAAAGATTCTACCGCAGAAGTTATTGAGGAACACACTCGATTTCTAGCTAGCCGTACGATTGAAAGCTATGATGCCTCTCGAGCCGAAGGAGCTGTCTCAAAAGCTATTAATAAAGTCCTTCCCCTCTTCTCTCAGTACGCTAAAAGAATCTCGTGGGTAGGTAAAATTGTAAAAATCGAAATGAACCGTTTCTTTATTAATGCCGGAGAGCCTACTGGAATCACCCAAGGACAGCTTCTTAAGGTATTTGGCTCGAGTGAACCTATTATTGATGATGAATCTCAACAATTACTCGGAATGGCCCCCGGACGTTTCAAAGGTATTTTGAAAGTAGTAGACTACTTTGGAAATGATGGAGCTGTCGCCATTGTTCACGCCGGTGCAGGTTTTCAGGAAAAAGACAGAGTTGAAATCTACAGCCCTCCGCACTAAAAGTATTCCACTCTAGCTCCTCTTTACAACTCATGTTATGAGAATTCTCATGACGTGGAATTTTATCTTTCACCAAAATATCTCTTGGGATGATTTAGAGGCTAAACAGCAAGAGCTCATTCAACAGGTCCAAAGTCATAAAAACGAGGCCTACCTTCTCATCTCAGAGCCCTCTCCTACTTTTACTTACGGTCGAAATTCTAATCCTCAGGAGCTTTTGTGGTCGAAATCGGAGCTTAAAAACAAGCAAGTTCAAGTGGCTTCAGTAACCCGAGGTGGAAAATGGACCTACCATGGCCCTGGACAGATCTTAATTTATCCGATTCTTCATTTACCTAGCTGGGGATATTCCTCCAAGTCGGTCCGAGCCTTTCTCGAAGATTTTAGGACGGCGATTCGAGAGGCCTTAGAAAAATTGGGTTGTAAAAACCTGCAACCTCAAGAGCCTTTTGGTCTCTATATCGACAATAAAAAACTAGTGTCATTTGGACTGGCCTTTGAAAGAACCATCTCCTCTCATGGAATGGCTCTTTATTACAGTGACCAATCTCAGTTTTTTTCTGGAATCACTCCCTGTGGAGTCACTCACGGTAGCACGACCGATTTAAAAGAAAAACTCCCTCAAGAAACCTCATGGAACTCCGTGGCAAACATTGTCGCAGAGGCCATAAAAAATAGTTTAAGTTTAAGATTAACTCAGGTACTCTAAGCCCTGCATTTTAATGCCTTTTATTTTTAGGAGACATACATGTTAAAACAAAACTGTAGTGAAAATTCACTCAAAATTAATAACAAAGGCAATATCACTATTTACTCTTTATGTGGGGTAGTCGGTATTGTCGTCGGTATTTTAGCAGGAATGGCCTTTTCAGGCGGGATGGGATCTTCAGGTGAGAATCCTGTCATTGCCGAATACAATGGAAAATCGGTTCGTTCCTCGGAAGTTTTCACCCAAGTTAAAACAAGATTATTCGAACTTGAAGAAGAGGTTTATCGTACTAAAGAACAGGCCATCAGAGAGTTTGTCGAACAGAGACTTTTGGATGATGAGGCCAAAAAAGCCAATCTGAAGATTGAAGAGCTTCTTGATAAACAGGCCGGGGGGGCTGTTGCAGAGGTCGCCGATAAAGATATCGAAGCCTTTTTAGCTTCGAAGGGATTAAGCTTAAAAGATCCCCGAATCAAAAAAGATGATGTTCGAGAATACTTAAAATACCGTCAGAAATTTGAAAAACGACAAGGTTATGTTGAAAAACTTCGCGAAAGTGCGAAGCTCAAGATTCTTATTAAAGAACCTGAATCTCCAAAATTAACCGTGAGTACGGACGGGCATCCTTCATGGGGAAATGCTAAAGCCCCTGTCACAGTGGTCGAATTCTCTGACTTCCAATGTCCGTTCTGCTCAAGAGCGGTACCTGTTATCGACCGCATCAAGAAAGAATTTGGACCAGAGAAGGTTCGCATTGTATTCCGCGATATGCCTCTACCTAATCACAACCGAGCTCTTCCAGCTAGCTTAGCGGCTCGTTGTGCTAATGAGCAGGGTAAATTCTGGGAAATGCACAATGCTTTGTTTGAAAATCAACAGAAGTTAGAAGACAAAGACTTGAAAGAATATGCCAAAACAGTTGGATTGGATTTACCTAAGTTCAATGATTGCTTCGACAATAAAAAGTATGTGGCCGATCTTGAAAAAAGCCGATCCGAAGCTGAGAAGGTTGGAATTACTGCAACTCCTTCTTTCTTAATTAACGGAGTTCTATTGCAAGGCGCTCAACCCTTTGAAAAATTCAAAGAAAAAATTGATCGCGCTGCTAAACAGGGCTAAGTCTTAAAAAATTAAAAGGCCTGCTTACTCTTCAGTAAGCAGGCCTTTTTTTATGCCTAAAATAACCTCATCCGTATTTCACACAAACTGCTTTACACTACTCACATACCCTACCACCTGCGATTGCAGTAACCATTCTCATCACACCGGCGTTATGGCGCATTGTTCTAACTGTATGGCAACCATTCATAATGGCAGGTATTTGGCATTCCAAAGGGAAATTTAGAACGGGGTCCATTGATATCAAGCCTATCCTGAACATCGTGCTCGTCGCCTCATTAGAATCTCGAATCGCTTCTTGAGCTTCTTGACCCCCTTGAGTTAATAGACCCCTAAAGCCGTTCTGCAATCCGGCATTTACAATCCTCGTTATTCCACCTACCGCTCTTTCGCGGGGATTCAGAAAAGATTTCTTGGCCCCACCTAAACTCGTGGAAAAACTCAAGTTCATACTGCCCACAGCCGGAACAGTCCCGCCCCCGAGAGAAACCCCCAACTTAGAAGAATCGCAACCTGTCAAAATATCGCCAATTTTTTTGAACACCTGCGAGTAGACTGTGGCGTGCGCCTTTGCCACAGGCGTTGCATTGATATCATTCTTAATCGTATCAAGTCTTCTTACGAGAGTATTAATCAATGCTCTGGAATCGACCGGCTGTGGAGCGAGAGCGTTGACTGGCATCTGAACCCTGGCGACCTCTCTTATCGTATGGAGGGCTAAATTAGCTGTAACGTTTGCCCCCTCAAAAAGTGACCTGGTCAGATCAAAAAGGGATTGGACGGCGGCAACCTGCCCTGGCTGACGATTGCCTCCCAGGACATCCTGTACGACATTCCTAATGAAGTTGATTCTATCCACATCTTGCCCAAAGGCCGGCAGCGCTCCCGCCCTAAGAATGATAAAATTGAACGGCCAATTCGTAACATCACCACCAAGATTTATTTTCTTTCCTTTAAAAAATTAGTTTCCGCCCTTGGTGAAAACTAATTTTTTAAAGGAAAGAAAATGAATGATTTTAGAACTTACGAATTAGCCGTTCAATTTTATCGCTTGGTTTCGAAATTTAAAGTGCCCTGTCATCTGAAGGGGCAATTGCAATGGGCCGCTTCAAACGAGTTCTTAAAAAAGATTCACTCTCCTTATCCGAATTAACACAGTCAACGCAACACTAAGAAAATAGAAAAGGGCTAACAAAAGGTCCATAATTCTATCCCTAACGACCAAGCTAGGAGTGAATAATGGGATACCTTAGGCTAACCCATGTCAGAATAAAAGAGGGTTAGATCTCCAGCACAAAAAAACCATTGCGAATGGTGGCGAGCATAGGCTTAGCAATATTACAACCCTCTGCCGACAACATCACAGACTCCTTCATCAAAAAATATTTTAGCAGAGGGAGAACCCGATACAAAAATTATGACCGATTTGAAGAGGGGCACCGACTCTAAAAAAACAGGGGCCGTAGCTTTGCGAAGAAAACGTAGGACTGACAAGCCGTTACACAACTATTTATGAACTGAAATCAATTGGCGAGTCAGGAACTCAATCCTGCACTTTTAAGAGTCAGGGCAAATCCAGACTTGGATTTTTCGTAAAAAATCCCCCAGGCAAAAGCTTAAAGCCCAAATGAGCCACCGGCATAATAGGCCATTCTTCTGGTCGAGGCACATGAGTTATTCCTACTGTATACCAGGTCACGAGATCCTGATTTACAATCGACTCATCGTTAGAGGCCCACTGTTTTAAGCCATAGCCCAATTTATTTTGGTTAATAAAGTCCCCCGCTGAATAGATCTCATCAGGATGATATTGAGTCGTCCAAAAATGATAATCAATAAAACCGGCTCGCTTTCTCACTCCAGATTCAGCTCGAGAGTAAGGAATCGTGTTGTCTTCAGGGATTAAGATATAACCAGGTTGATATCCTAAACTGCTTCTAAGATTCGGATTAAATACCCTCCACTTTCTTGCCTCCTCTAAACTCATATTACGGCAAGATTCCCCCTCTTTTTTAAAGACAACCTCTTCCATCTGAATTGCATTATTAAAGGGATTATCTTTCCCTTTTTCAACACTACGCGTGTTGATCTCCATGACAGAATTTTTCTCTCCATCGATATCAAAATCGAGACGAAAATTAAAAAAATGCTGATGATGAGGAGCCACCACATTAGGAGCTACTAAATGGCCATAGTGCCCCCCCTCGTGAAGTTTGGGATCTTGCAAGTTCTTCGCATCGACCCCTTTAGGTAACATAATTCCACTAAGATCTAGCTCCTGTCGAATGCCCCCCTCTTGGCCAAAGATCCACTTAAACGCATAATCGTAATTACCCACTGCAGTCGTGAAGGTAATGATCAATTCTCTAGCCCTACGAACCTCATTTTTATCGGAATAGATGTCCCAGTGTTTCCAGATCATCCCTCCATCTCTCTCATAAATACCAACTACATTCTTTCTTTCGTAGGGCTTTCCATTGTCATTACTAAAAGTCGCATTAAAAAGTTCTCCGTTATCAGGAATGTCCTTCCCCTTTTCTAAAGGTGCAGCTAAACGTCCAATACCATATTCACCTGCATCAAAGGCATTTCTCCAAGCCCAATTCCCATCAGGATCTCCATAGGGAACTACCATTTCAGAGACCGAAGCCCGATAAAGAACGGGACGAATTTTTCCTTGATCTTCATATCCAATATCGTAGAGAACTAGCCCCTCTCTTGGATGCAGAGACCAACGGAAATGCCACTTCTGCCAAATAATCTCATTTCCATTCTTTTTGTAACTCGCCCCCTTGGGCTGAGAGATCTTTAAAGGCTTAATATCTTTTCTTGTGGGGCTTTGAGATTTTGCATCGAACTGTTCCGATTTTTCAGCAATCTGAACGACTCCAGTATCTATGACCTCAAGCACCTTTTCTGCATTCATATCGACGAGCACAATGACCCCCTCGATAGGTCGACCATAGAAATTCATATCCTTTTCTTTAACATAGGAAATCGCTCGAAGGAGACGTCGTCCGTCATCAAAATCCTTATTGATGAGATGTCCTGCGGCCCAGGCATCGATCTGAATTTTTGAAAAATCGGTGATGCCTCTTTTTTTCATTGCCTCTTGCCAGCGAACATCTTTGTTCACTATCACTGGCAGCTTTTCGTACTCATCTAGAAGCACCATGGGTTGAGCCTTTTTTTCCTCTTTCCATAAAAGTAAACTCTGCTTTTTTAAATCACACACCACCTGAAAAGTTTGGTTACTCTTTTTTTCAAAAACCCAAATCAAGGCCTCCCGACGAAAGGTTTTCCCAGGGCTAAAAGCTCTCACCTCTTCTTTAGGAGGTTCATTTAAAACGATAAGGGGAAACATCCCCTCTTTAGGAAATTGCGGGGATGTTCTGGCGCATTTTCCAGCCAGTTCAAGTTCCTTCTTATTTAAGGGCTCTAAAGGATGATTCGCGGCCCTAAGCGACACTGCAAAAAAAACAGCCAAAACAATCAAATTAAATTTCATTTTTATCCTCAAAGAAAGTCATGAACGTACTTATAAACTACTTAGTAACCTACTTTCTCTTTTTCATCTTTTCAAATCCTTAAATCTAATGCAATGGGTTAGCTCTCGTATTTTCTCTGAAACTCTCTTTACCAACTAAACTTTGAGTGTTGAAATGGGCGCATCTATAGAGTTCAGATGGGGGATTTCATGAAGTCGCAAGAGGAACAGCTAAAAAAAGACGCTCAACAATTAGAAAAGCTCGGCTACAACCAGGAGCTTCTTCGAGGGCTTAGTGGATTCTCTAATTTTGCAGTCGCATTTTCGGTAGTTTCCATTCTCACCGGCATCAGTCAGCTCTATGGCTATGGACTCCAACATGGCGGTCCTAGCCAAATGTTCTGGGGTTGGATCCTCGTAGGTTTTTTTACCCTTCTTGTTTCTCTCTCAATGGCGGAACTTGCCAGCGCCTATCCGACAGCAGGCGCTCTTTACCATTGGAGCAGTTTTTTAGGCGGCCGAACTCTCGGTTGGTTTACGGCCTGTTTTAATGCGATTGGGATGTTTGCGATCCTTGCTGGAATCGACTATGGACTCGCTAAATTCTTAACTCCGTTACTTCATCTTCCCAATACCTCTTGGGTCGTAAACTCTCTCTATGCGGCCCTACTCTTCTCCCATGCCTTTTTAAATTATCGAGGCATTAAACTTGTAGCTTGGCTCAATGATTTTTCTGCGATCTACCATGTAGCAGTTGTTCTTATTTTGATTGTAGCTCTTGCTATTAAAGGTTTTCATCAACCCTTAAGTTTTTTAAATCAATTTAATTCAACCGATGGCTTTTCCATGCCCTACAGTTTTATGATGGGGCTTCTACTCGCTCAATGGACCTTAACTGGATACGATGCCTCTGCCCAGGTCACTGAAGAGACAATTGATCCCGGAAGAAAAGCCCCCTGGGGAATTTTTTTCGCTGTTATTTTGTCCTTTTTTAGTGGCCTTTTTATGTTAATGGCAGTCACCCTCTCTATTCCCGACTTAGCTGAATTTACACAAAAAGGAGATACAGCCTTCTTAGATATTTTTCGTTATAACTTAGGCAATGGCTTTGGTTCTTTAGTCGTAGGGCTTGTTGCAGGTGCTATGTGGCTCTGTGGTCTAGCGGGAATGACCTCAGCCTCACGTATGGTCTACGCTTTTGCGAGAGATAAAGGACTTCCTCTTTCTCACCTACTGGCCAAAGTAGATGAAACTTACAAGACCCCTGCTCCTGCGATTTTTGCCTTGGCTATTTTAGCTCTCATTCTAGCTTTTTCTGTAAGCATCTATAGTGCTGTGGTTTCTATTGCAACTGTAGCCCTCTATATTTCCTATGGTCTTCCCATTGCTGGACGACTTTGGGCTAGATTCACTCACAAGCATGAAAAAATTGGCCCTTGGAATTTGGGTCGAGCTAGTACTTTTATCTCTCTGTTAGCGGTCTTGTGGATCGGTTTTATCACCGTCGTTTTCATGCTGCCTCCTAATGAACAGGCCGGTCAGGTCATGGGTGTTTGTGTAATTTTTTTAGTTATTCTATGGGTTTTTTATGTTCGAAATAAATATGTGGGCCCCCAATACCATGAAAATTAATTTTTAAGGATCAAAGGAGAACTTCATGAAATCCTATCGCATGTATGTCCGAGGAGAATGGATCGAAGCTAAATCTAAAGCTAAACGAGAAATTTTTGATCCAGGCAATGGAGAGCTTTTAGCCACGGTTCCTGAATCTGGCAGAGAAGATGTGATTGAAGCTGTTAAAGCGGCTAGAGAAGCTTTTGACAATGGTCCATGGAGGAACACCACAGCTTTAGATCGTGGTAAATTTCTATTTAAAATCTCAGAGCTAATCAAGCGAGAATCAAAAAAACTTGCTGAGCTCGAAGTTAAAAACTGTGGAAAACCTTTAGCTGAAGCTGAATTTGATGCCGCTGATGCTGCTAACTGTTTTGAATTTTATGGAGGGCTTGCTACCAAAATTCATGGGGAGACGATGTCGGTTCCGGCCAACTCTATGAGTTTTGTGATTCGTGAACCCCTTGGAGTCTGTGGTCAAATCATCCCTTGGAACTATCCCTTACTCATGTCGGCTTGGAAATTAGCTCCAGCTTTAGCTGCAGGTTGTACAGTTATTTTAAAGCCTTCTGAACTCACCCCTCTTACAGCTCTGGAGTTAGCGGCACTTATTCATGAGGCAGGACTCCCACCCGGCGTTGTCAATATCATCTCAGGCCCTGGGGCAGGAGCAGGTGAAGAACTAGCTTCAAATAAACTCTGTGACAAAGTGGCCTTCACAGGGGGAACAGCCACCGGAAGAAAAATTTTAGAGGGGGCTTCAACCAATCTTAAAAAAGTTACTTTGGAGCTTGGGGGGAAAAATCCTAATATCGTTTTTGCCGATTGTGACTTAGAGGCAGCTATTGATGGGGCTCTTTTTGCGGCCTTCGCCAATCAAGGAGAGGTTTGCTCTGCAGGCTCGAGACTTCTCGTCGAAAAATCGATTCACAAAGCCATGGTAGATGGAATGCTTTCTAAAATTAATCGTATTAAATTGGGCCATGGTCTTACTCCCGGAGTCAAAATGGGGCCCCTGGTTTCAAAGGCCCATTTAGAGAAGGTTCAAAACTATATTCAAATTGGAATTCAGGAGGGGGCTAAACTCCTCTGGGGTGGGCAACGGCCTGAGGGTTCTGAATTTACTAAAGGAAACTTCCTGATGCCGACTATTTTCGACAATGTGACTCCTAAAATGAGAATCGCAAAAGAGGAAATATTTGGACCCGTACTCTCAGTCATCCCCTTCTCGACTGAAGAAGAGGCCATTCAAATTGCCAATGACACCGATTACGGTCTTGCGGCCGGAGTATGGAGCAAAAATATTTTCCAGGCCATGAGAGTCATTCGCCAAATCCGAGCTGGAATCACTTGGATTAACACCTATCATCCCACTTTTAATGAAATGCCTTGGGGGGGATACAAACAGAGCGGTTGGGGGAGAGAATTGGGATTCCACGGTATTGAAGGGTATTTAGAAACTAAACAGATCAATATCAACCTCGATGAGGCTCCAATTAACTGGTACTAATTATGATCGAACTCAAAACTAAAATTCCAGGACCTAAAAGTTTAGCGTTAATGGAACGCCGAAAAAAAGCAGTAGCTAGAGGCCCTTTTCATGCCACTCCAATCTTTGCTGAAAAAGCTCTAGGGGCATGGATTATCGATGTGGATGGAAATAAACTTTTAGATTTCTCCTCTGGAATTGGAGTTGTTAATGTAGGCCACTCTCCCAAAGAGGTCGTAGAGGCCTCTAAAAAACAGCTCGATAAATTCATTCATACGAGCTTCAACGTAGTGGCTTATGAGAACTACATTACGGTTTGTGAAAAACTCAATTCGGCAATGCCAGGAGCTTTTCAGAAAAAAAGTTTCCTTGCTAATAGTGGCGCAGAAGCTGTGGAGAATGCCATTAAGATTGCTCGAGCTACCACGGGGAAACAGGCAATTGTCTGTTTCCAACACGCCTATCATGGACGCACCTACATGGCGATGTCTTTAACAGCTAAAGCCAAGCCCTATAAACACGGATTTGCTCCATTTAATTGCGAAGTTTATCGAGCCCCTTTCCCCTATCCCTATCGATGGCCCACCACAAGCCAACCTGAAAAAGTAGCCGAAGAGTGCTTTCAAGAATTTAAAACTTTGGTGAGTTCAGAAATTGGAACTTCTCAAGTTGCGGCTGTCATTATCGAACCCGTGCTGGGTGAAGGGGGTTTTATCCCTGCCCCAAAAAAATTCCTTTCTCTGCTCAGAGAATTTTGTAGTGAAAATAAAATAGTTCTTATTTTTGATGAAGTCCAATGTGGATTTGGACGTACCGGAACTCTTTTTGCTTGCGAGCAATTAGAGGTCTATCCCGATCTCTTAGTTTCAGCTAAAGGAATTGCTGCAGGCCTTCCTCTTTCGGCCGTTACTGGAAAAGCTGAAATCATGGACGGGCCGCCGGAAGGAGGCATCGGAGGCACTTATGGTGGAAACCCTGTAGCCTGCGCTGCAGCTCTAGCTGTCATTGAACAGTGGGAAAAAGGTGAACTCTATAAAAATGCAAAAGCCATGGAGAGGATCCTTACTGAAACAACTCAGAGCTGGCTAAAAAAATTTCCTATAGTGGGAGATGCTCGAGGCCTGGGGCCCATGCGAGCCATTGAATTAGTCAAAGATAGAGAAACAAAAGAGCCTAATCCGGAAGCTGTAAAAATAATTATCAAAGCGGCTTATGAAAAAGGGCTTATCCTTATGAGTGCGGGGACCTTTAGCAATGTGATCCGTTTTTTACCACCTTTATGTATTACTGAAAATGATCTCACTCAAGGATTAGAGATAGTTCAAGAGGTAATTTCCAAGGCTTAGATTAAAAGAAGTTTCCAATAAGGATAATGAAGAATCCGATACAGGTTGAAAGCCAAAAGAAATTTAATTTCTCCATGGTTCTTTCAAAATAGATGAGGCTAGGATTTCTTTGAATATCCCGAATGGCTCTCCAAACAAATCCCACAGCGGCTCCAATAAGTAAGTAAGCCGCTCCACTAAGAGCCACTGCAATATTATCAAGAGATGTATTGATTAGGGCATCCCCTAAATAGGCCCAAACCCACAAAAGACCACAACCTATCGAAACAAAAGTCAGCGTTCTCGCCCTGGATAAATTTTTATTCGCAAACCACTCCACATACTGAGTTAGAGTTTTTTGCACAGCGAAAAATTTATTTTCCCGAAACAAAAACAAAATCAAACTAAAGCCAATAAAAAGAGCAGGAATTCCTAGAAACCCTTTAAGTGCAAAATCTTGATAATCAAAACCGAAAAAACTTCGAATTAAATACGCCATTAAAGGAGCTACCGAAAAGAAGAGAGCCAGTTGATACGAAACCCAGAATCCCCCTATATGATTCAAAGCTTTAGCAAGGGGTTCGTTACTATCTGATTTTACATAGTTTTGAGATTGCTTAAAGAAAAGAGAAACCTGCCAAGCCATAAAAAAGAAGGCGACCGCAAGAGCGATCTTCCAGGTTCCCATTAAAATATTTTCACGAATAAAAAATGAAATAATTCCAAAGATCAATTGTTGAATCGCAATAGAACAACTTAAATAAAATAGTAACCGAGTTGGAAATACACTCCAGGCCATCAAACCATGAACTTCATTTTCATGTGCCATTAATGGAGATATGTTCTTTGCCACCTCCCTATTATATCTTAATTCCCAGCAACTATTCACCCTATAAAAGGGGTGAGCTTTTTAAAAATGGGGAGAAAACTATCTTTTTTAATCAAATACAGCAGCAGTTCTCGGTGAATAAATTTTGAGGCTAATTGAGGAGCACTAGAAAAACCTTTTCGCAAAGTCTCGGTGTGCCATTGGGATAATTTTATGTGGGCGCGCTGTGACTCACCGAGAATCGCTGCAAATACAGGTAAATAGTTGCAATTTTTATTGATTCAAAAACTGCAAAAGCAAAGTGGGATAATCCGTAGTAAGCCCAGTGACGCCCAATGCAATCATCTCTTGAAAGCCTTGCACCGTATTAATCGTATAAGGAATTACTTCAATCTCCTTAGTTCTAGCCTCGAAAACATTTTCAAGAGAGAGATCTTTATAAAAAGGGGCCCAGATTTTAGGTTGAAATTTCTGACAGATTTCACTAACTGAAATCTGCCTCTGATAGGTTAATACTGCTATAGGAATTTCAGGAGCTTGGCGCTTCACCTCTTCTAGAACCGAGAAATCAAAGGATCTTAAAACTGTTTTCTTAACATCCCAATTTTTCCTAATTTCAGCCACAACTTGTTGAACCATAAACTCCACGCTAGGAGCTTTTTTCTCGATTAAGTCTTGGTGTTTAATCTCGATGTCTAAGGTGGGAGAACTCCCATATTCGCCCCCCCAGTTTTTTACAGCTTGAAAGACATCTCTTAGTGTAGGAATTTTTTTTTCTACGTCCGCGAGGGTTCGTTTATTAGCGAGTCTCCGATCTACTCTTGTCTCTAATTCCTTAATTTCTTGAAGACTTAGTTCCCATATAGGTAAAGAGGTCTTAACCGGATTTCCCAATTTGTCCCGGCACCATTCTGGAGTAATTTCGAAATCATGAAAAACAACGACCTCTCCATCTTGGGTCAAATGGACATCTAACTCAATGCTGTCTACTTTCAATTCAACCGCTCTTTGAAAAGCAGGAAGAGTATTTTCAACATACTCAGAGCAAGCGCCACGATGGGCCTGAACATGAATTTTTCTCTCACCCATTGGCGACTCCTAAAAAAAAAGCTAGTATGACTTCACTATGAAAGACATTAAATCAGAAGCACAAGATTGCAAAGTCCAAGTCTTAGTTTGTACCAATGAACGTCCCCCAGGAAAGAGTTGCTGCCATAAATTAGGCGGTCAGGATTTTTATCTAGCTCTAAAAAATCGCCTTAAACAAGAAGGGCTTTACAACACCCACTGGGTGACTCGTACAGGCTGTTTGGGTTTTTGTAACGATGTAGGAACCACAGTGGCTATCTATCGACAGGGGCAATCCACTCAGTGGTTTAATGAAGTTACTGCAGCGGACATGGATTCCCTGTGGCAAGAGATTGTGAGAGAATAAAGGGATGAACCCCCTTATTTTGCTGTGCTGCATCTTTATTTCATTACATTCTCTTCCTCTATTTTCTGAAGAATCTAAAGAAGCCCCCCCCACCGAGCTGGTTGATTTAATTTCAACCCCAATCCATCCGGGTGAAGGGGCTCTGATCTTTGCTAGTGAAAACGAACAAGAGATCATAAATTTAGGGACCCAATCTGGAATTTATGGCGTTGGACTGCTGATGAAGGGCTCATGGTTTGCAGAGCCATTCAAAAAGAATCTAGCCCAAGCTTTTATTATTCAAATTTCTCTAGGAACTTTAAAATCTAAACTCGAAGGTAAAGTCCCGCAGTTTGGAGTTCTTACTTTGGTAAGTTCAGAAATCCCCAAAGAAACCACCGCTTTTGTTTTGCCAGAGGCCGGAAAATCCCCCTCAAAAAAACAGTCCGAGGCAAGAATCCTTTTTATGTCTCCCAAAACTCAAATAACTCAAAACGACCAAGAAAAACTCCAAAATACATTTTTTGGAAAAACAGGTGGAGTTACGTTAACTCCGGTAGGTGAAAACAAAGAGGTCTCAGTTCGCACTAAAGAAAGAAAGGTTTTTTTTAAAAGTCAGAAAATGAAATTAGACTTTCAAACAACTCTCGGAACACCTTTCAATGGAATGGAAAAAAAATTGATCGGCTCAGTAACCTTTCCAGTTTATACCCCCTTTGGAACCGCAGCTGAAGCACTGGCCATGAAATTAGGAAACAGTCTAGAGGGTATCATCCCCCCTACCCCAACCCATACTAAGGCCAATCGCAAAATTACAGGATTGAAGACCAACTCTTCCCAAAAATAGGGGTTAATTCAGTTAAAACCTCCTTGCCCCCCATAACTCCTATCAAGCACAAGCATAAATACTTGAAATTAAACATTTTTTTTACCACTTCCAATTAGCTCTATATTCCCGCATTTATCATTGTAATTACTCAAGGAATTTCATAGGATGCGTGCCTTATGAGTGTAGCCTTGTCTCATGAAGAGAATTTCAAGCTTCTTTCGGGAACTGCCAATGTGGCGTTGTCGAAGTCTATTGCTGACCACTTAGGCATGCCTTTGTGCCAGGCGGAAGTACGTCGATTTTCAGATGGTGAAATTTTTGTAGAGATTCAGGAAAGTGTCCGCGGCGCAGATACCTTTATTATCCAGTCAACCTGTCATCCAGTGAATGATTCATTGATGGAACTTTTGATTATGGCAGACTCCCTCAAACGCTCATCTGCCTCTTCAATCACAGCGGTCATCCCCTATTACGGCTATGGACGACAAGATAGAAAAGTTCAGCCGCGCGTTCCTATTACAGCAAAATTAGTAGCGGATCTCTTAGTGGCCGCTGGAGTCACTCGAGTGATTTCAATGGATCTTCACGCAAGCCAAATTCAAGGATTTTTTAATATTCCCTTTGACCATCTTTTCGCAAAACCGGTCATTACCCAATACCTAAAGCAGCACTATGATCTGAATAAAGTTATTATAGTGAGCCCAGATGCTGGAGGGGTAGAAAGAGCCCGAGCTTTTGCTAAAAGACTAGATGTGCCACTTGCTATTATCGACAAACGTCGAGTCAAAGCCAATGAAGTGGGCGGAATGAATCTCATCGGAGAGGTCCAGGGACGTCACGCTATCATCGTAGATGACATGATCGATACAGCTGGAACTTTGATTCAAGCCACAAAAGTTTTATTAGATAATGGAGCAGAACAGGTAAGTGCTGTTTGCTCTCATGGAGTTTTTTCAGGTACGGCGTATGAACGGATTCGAGACAGCCAATTAAAGGAAGTCATTTGTACCGACACGATTCCGTTTTCGCCGGCATTAGCAAAACTAGCCAAAGTAAAGAGCCTTTCGGTGGCTCCCATCTTGGCAGAAGCAATGCGAAGAGTTCAAACACGACAGTCGGTCAGTAGTCTTTTTGATTAACGAAAGTAGTAGGTAGATAAAAATGGAACAACAATCTCTTTCAGTAGAAAGCAGAACAGGCACTGGTAAAAGTGTCACTCGAAAACTAAGAGCTGTAGGAAAACTTCCCGCAGTACTTTACGGATTGGGCAAAAGCCAACCCATTACAGTAGAGCCCTCCTTCATCACTAAGCTATTGCTCAGTGAAGGGGGACGTAATCAAATCCTAAACCTCAAAGGGGCCGGATTAGATGGTAAACACGTTCTAGTAAAAGACTATGACGTCGATCCAGTAACTCGAAAGTTAGTTCACGTCGATCTTCTAGAAATCGATGTCACTAAAAAAATTGAGGTTACCGTAGCTCTTAATTTTACAGGGAAAGCTATCGGCATAGGTGAAGGTGGCGTACTAAACTTTATCGAAAGAACTATTCGAATCAAATGCTTGCCCACTGCAATTCCACAACACATCGATGTAGATGTAAGTGGATTGGCTATTGGGGATTCGCTGCATTCTGATGACTTGAATTTGCCTGAAGGCATTGAAAAAACAGGTCAGCTCAATTCAACTCTAGTCACCTGCGTTCCTCCCACTAAAGAGGAAGAGGCAGTGGCCTCCTTGGCTCCGACAGCTGAGCCGGAAGTTATTACTGAGAAAAAACCTGCTGAAGGCGCGGCTACAGCGGGTGCAGATGCTAAAAAAGAGGAGAAGAAGAAGTAATTTCTTCTCTGATTCGATTCTGTGTCTAATTCAATTGAGACCTTTCTTATTGTCGGCCTGGGTAATCCCGGGCCGAAATATGAAAAAACCAGGCACAATATTGGCTTTGAACTTGTGGATCGATTGGCAAAAACGTGGGGAGCCCCTGCATTTTTACCCAAATTTCAAGGTCTCTTGGCCCAGGTTAATCGAAGCGGCCTAAAAGTTATTCTTCTAAAGCCAGAAACCTTCATGAATCTTTCGGGAAGAAGTGTTCAAGAAACCCTTCACTTTTTTAAACTTGATCCATCGACACAACTTCTGGTGATTAACGATGATCTGGATTTACCCCCGGCTCAACTTAGATTGAGACTTGCAGGCGGAGCAGGGGGCCACAATGGCCTAAAATCAATTATCGAGTGCTTAGGAACTGAAGGTTTTGCCAGATTAAGAATCGGCATAGGTCGTTCGGAACAGGGGCCGAGTGAAAACTATGTTTTAGGAAAAATTCCTAAAGCGGAGCAACAAGCTTTTAATGAAGCCCTTATCGATGCCCAAGAGGGAATTGAAGCCATCTTAAAAGATGGACTCTCTAAAGCTATGAATGTTATCAATAAAAAAAGAGGTTCTCATGAGTCTTAAATGCGGAATCGTTGGGTTACCCAACGTTGGAAAATCTACACTTTTTAATGCACTTGGTTCAGCTAAGGCCGAAGCGGCAAATTATCCTTTTTGTACTATCGAACCCAATATGGGAATGGTAGAGGTTCCCGATCTAAGACTTCATCAATTGGCCAAAATCATGGGCTCACAGAAAAGCATCTCAGCGACCACCGAAATTGTGGATATCGCCGGCATTGTTAAAGGGGCCAGTAAAGGGGAAGGTTTAGGTAATCAATTTCTATCTCACATTCGACAGGTGGATGCGATTGTTCATTTAGTTCGTTGTTTTACTAACGACGATATCATTCATGTGGATGGCAGCGTCGATCCCGCAAGAGATATCGAGGTTATTAATACTGAACTTCTCTTAGCCGATCTTCAAACTCTGGAAAAACGTATTGATAAAGATCGACGCCTTGCTAAATCTGGGGACAAAGAGGCTCGTAGAAATGCTGAGATTTTTGAAGGGCTTTTAAAACACATGAATGAAGGCAATCCTGTTCGTTCATTCCCATTAGATCCTAGTGATCTTCCAAGAATTGCCCCTCTTTTCTTCTTAACAGCGAAACCCGTTCTCTATGTAGCTAACTCCAGCGGCAAACCGGAAGAGCAGCCCTATGTGCAAATAGTAGCTGAAATCGCGAAGAGGGAAAATGCTAAACAGATCGTGATCGATTGCAGTATAGAAAGCGAAATTGCCCAACTCCCTGACAATGAAAAACTGGAGATGCTCGAAACCATGGGACTTGAAGAGCCTGGCCTTCACCGTTTTATTCGAACCGCTTTTGAACTGTTGGGCCTTGCTACCTATTACACCCTAGGCCCCAAAGAGGCTCGTGCCTGGACTATCCAAAATGGAATGAAAGCCCCACAGGCTGCCGGTGTGATTCATACCGACTTCGAACGCGGATTTATCTGTGCTGAAACCTATCGCAGTGAAGATTTAATTAAGTTGGGCAGTGAACAAAAAATTAAAGAGGCAGGCCTCTATCGACAAGAAGGTAAAGAATATATTGTACAAACAGGAGATGTGCTGCTCTTTAGATTCAATGTTTAATGAATAAAACACCCACAATTAGCGGCTTTACGATTGTTCGTAACGCCTCTCTTTTAGAATATCCTTTTAGAGAATCGGTACTATCCGTTCTCCCTCTTTGCGATGAATTCATCATTAATTGTGGTGATTCGACAGATGATACCGCTGAAATCATAAGACAACTTGTCCAAGAGTTTCCCCATAAAATTAAGACTATTTTCACCGAGTGGACAAAAGAGAATCAATCGGGAGGATTTCAACTTAAAAAGCAATCCGATCTAGCGCTTCAAAAAGCCACAGGCGATTGGTGTTTTTATATTCAGGCCGATGAAGTGATTCATGAAACGGATCATCCAGCTATTTTGCGAGCTATTCAAAAGGCCTCAATACGTCCCGAAGTCGACGGTATTTTATTTGATTATCTCCATTTTTACGGAAACTTTTCCTACCAAATTAAAGGGCGCAATTGGTATCGAAAAGAGGTTAGAGTTTTTAAGAACCATCGAGGAATTGAAGCCTTCCGAGATGCTCAAGGCTTTAGAAAAACCGGCAAAAGAATCAACGTAATCCCAAGTGGGGCTAGAGTTTTTCACTACGGATATGTCAGAACTTCGCAATCTCTAAGAAAAAAAGCGGAACAAATGGCTCAATGGTGGGGAGAAAAGGCTACTAAATCACCCGAGAGCTTTTTATTAAAAAGACACGTAGGACTTTCAAAGTTCTTAGATAGTCACCCTCAAGAAATGGCCAGTAAAATTTCTCAAAACACAAAGTACTGTGATCCCATAAAAGGAAAGCGCTCTTGGGATAAAAATGAAATTAAGAATGCAATAACTCTTATTTGGGAATCAATTATCCCTTATCGAATCGGCGAGTTTAAAAACTACGAAATAGTTTGAAGAGATCTATCATCTAATCTTCTAAATGGCTGACCAATACCTGAATCTCAAACCTGCCCTTTAGAGTAGTTCCAGTCACCTTATGGGTCGCATAGAGACGATTGAAATTATTAACAGAGGCCTTACCCAGATAAATACTTGGAAGTGAAAGTTGAAAATTAATACCCTTCTGTTCTAGTTCTCTCATAAGATTTCCACCAATCATATTGCTGGTTTCATTAAGACAATCAAAAAGATCTAATTTCCTTCCTTCGGCTCCTAAATTATCAGCTTTAATCGTGTTTTGAAGCAATGCTTTGGCTAAATTAAGTTCGTAGCTCAAAAATAACGTCATATCGGGTTCAGTCTCAATAGGCGACGAGCAAGAAATAATTGCAGTGACCCCACCTTCGAATCCAATGAGATCGGACTGTGAAGAGAGGGGATGGTACGTTAGAGACAACTCAACCGATGCAAATTGAATTTGGCACTGCTTCTTAGCCTCATCTAAAATAGTTCGAGTGTTAAATGAAACTCTCTCAGGTAATGACAGGGGAATCTGCATTTCCTGAGGCAGCCTAAAGTCCCCTACCAAATAAAAGAGAAAACCGTCGACTTCAACAGAGTAACAATAGGTGGGCTTACCTAAAATCCTTAATGGCTGTCCCCAACCGAAATATGAAAGTGGATAGAGAGCGCGAATAGAAACCCCATCTGAAGTACTGCGTTCGGAAATTTCTATTCCCATATGTTTTCCAAATTCAGTTAAGGCTTCAATATGGTATTTTATAGAGACCCTATTTTTATTACCGGTAAGTCTCGGCAAAATACATTTTTCAAAGGTATCCTCAGGAACAAGTAGCCCCGCATATCCTATTCGTTCTCCATTAAACTGAATTAAAGTTCCATAGGGTTGAGAGAGTGCTTTTTGAAAATCAAACTCAGGCAAAATTTTAATTTTTTTCCCTGTCGCAGGAATTCCAAGAATTTTTTCGAGACTACTCAAATGATATTTCCCAAGAAAAAAGCAACCCTTCTGTTCATTTTGAGTGGAAGCCCAGATAGCTTGTAGAATTCTAGCCTCAAGCCTTCTAACCTGAACCATTGAATAATGATTGTTTTCACGAAAAGCTTCACAGAGTGACTTAATGCATATTCCACCCTCTACTATTAGATCAATTTGAGCATTATCTAGCTCAGCCTTCTCCTCAGCCACCAATTTTAAAATCTCTTCGTAATGGTGACATAAACTTGTGATTCGACTCCAATTTAAAAATCCCACCACCCCTTTGATACTATGAACTAAACGATAGGCTTCATAGGCTGCGCTCACACGTTTCTCTTTGGAGATGGCCTGTAAACTAAGAGTTAAACGATCCAGATATTGTGACAACTCATCCAAGAGCAGAGTTTTTTCTTCCTCTTCCGCGGTAGAATAATCTCCGGAAGAGACCAAGTTAGGCGAGATCGCTAATGAAAAATCTTCGTTCAACGGAATAAGAAGTTCTATTGCTGTTCCAAAAGAGGTACTTGATAAAACTCTAATCTCTCCTCCTATAGCTTCAATTCCTCTCTTAACAATATCAAGTCCTAAACCTCTTCCCGAGATAGTATCGGCAGAATTTCGTGTCGAAAAACCTGAATAAAAAACGAAAGGCGCCAACTCTTCACTTAATAAAGTTTGGGCCTGCTGTTCAGAGATAATCCCCTTCATTAAAGCCTTTTCCCTGATTCTCTCAAAATCAAAACCCGAACCATCATCACTAATTACAAGATGTAATTCATTCTCCAAGAAAGCAGCTCTTATCTTAATGGTTCCACGAGCATTCTTTCCTTTTCGTTCTCGCTCTAATGGGGCTTCAATACCATGATCTACGGCATTTCTAAAAAGATGAAGCATCGGTTCGTAGAGATGATTTAAAAGAGATTTATCTAAATAGAGCCAAGCTCCCTGCGTGACAAATTGAATCTCTTTCCCCTGATCTTTAGCAATCTCCTGAACAAGCTTATGAGCTGGAATAAACAATATCTCAAGCGGCTCCGATTTCATCTGTCGCATCATTCGCTTTACACGTTTAATTTCAGCCCGCATCTGAGCTCGTGCTTTTGGGCCGGTAAAAAGACGACTTTCTAACAATTCAATGTTTTTTAATCGACTATAAACCATCTCTAATTGAGAGGCATAGACCCTTATTTTTCGAGGTTCTAGAATGGCCTGACGACTTGAGATCTCTTCAAGAAGTTCAGGAGAAGAGGCATTTAAACTAAAAAACACCTTAAAGGAACCATATCGAGTTTCAATAGGGCACACAAGACATGAACCCAAATCAGTGGAAAGAGAATAATTATTTTGAAGCCCACTTCCCTTCTTTAATTCGCTCTGAAAATCCTCTGAAGCAAACTGTTTCTCAAGTGAACTAGCTAAAGACTCAAAAATAACCGACAAAGTTAAGGCTAAAGAATCATTTTCGCTTTCCTCTTGAATATTAAGTTGATGGGAAAAAAGTTTCAGCGCAGGGACATCAATCCCCACTCCGATAAAACCCTTAAATTCTCCGATCACTTTTGCATCTAACCAGTAAGCAAACCTCTCCTCCCCAGCTAAAGGAGTCATTTCACCAAAAAGAACTTCAGATTTTAATAACGGGCAAAGAGCCTCAATTAAAACGCGTGTAACTAGAGTGTAAATCGGAAACTCTTTGGCGGTTTCCAGAACTCGATAATCTAGTTTTAATACCGATGAACTCATAATTAAGCAGCCTCCTCACTTGATTGAATAGGGATATTAATTTTGAGAATCAATTGACGAAGAGACTCTTTATCAAAAGGCTTCTTTAAAAAACCGTTAGATCCAGATTGGCTTGCAGCCAGTTCATTGGCTAGGGTTGCGGCTGAACTCACCATGACAATCCAAATCTTTCTGTTTTCATAACGAATGGCTCGTAACACAGAAAGACCATCCAATTCCGGCATGACTAGATCCAAAGTCACAAGATCAGGTTTCTTTTCGGCCACTAGTTTTAGAGCTTCATAGCCATTAACAGCCTCTCCAATGACTTCATGCCCCAACTCCTTAAAATAACGACCCAATTTTATTCGAATACTTGAAGAATCATCAGCAATAACAACTTTCATGGATATTCCTTCCTGAGTACCCCTAGTTATCGGAAAACTTAAAGACACACTGAAGCCGTTGTTAATACCGGGCGACTTGGTGCGGTCTACTTATGAATCAATACGCTTTGTCGCCTCTGACAAATTAGAGTGATGGGATAAAATAAAGTCTTTTCATAAAGCATCTTAATAAAATGGAAGCTATGACATTACGGGCCAGGAATCATAAGGGGAGACTTATGGAAATCGAGGAACAACTGCATCATTTGAATGGCATCGTAAAGATTATGAACAGAGCAAATGACAGGGGAGCATAAAAAATGGAAGCTAGAAGAGAACAGGGAGGTACAGAATTTTTTGGGGAAACAAAATCCCAATGCAGTAAGCTCTAAAATTTTATATGTGATTTTCTCTCTTTAGTGGAACATTTTTATTACCTGGTCTAGGTTCTCTAGGAGACTCGTCACAATCGTTAGCTCGTTCTCTTGCAGAACAAAGAGCACAAGGTTCACGGTAAACTTCAAGATGAAAAAGTTACGGGTATAGGAGCTATACTATGCCCTAGCGAATTAGATTATGTTTTGAATTACTCAATCAGCCCTTGTTGTTTAAATACTTCGCCGGCTGAATCTCTCAATTCAATAAGGTCAGACTCTTCTACGTCTCTCTTTTTCTCAACCTCGTCCTTCTCTACGATTTCCTGATTTTTCTTTTCCTGATTGGGAACTGTTAATTTTAAAACCTTTGCGTAGGGAATGGTTACTGCAACCGGAGATTTAACTCTCTGTTCATTTGCATTGCTCTCACCTTTCGGAAAATAGAGAGGTTGATTATCAACCGACCCTCCAAAGTAGTAACCCACTGCGATCACCAAGAATAATACTAGCCAAAAAATTTTCATGCCATTATTATGCCGACTATGAAAATAAAAAGCAAAGTCAGTTCTAGCATCATTCTACTCGTTTTAACTTCTCTAGTAGGGGGAGGTTATCTAATCAAAAAACGCACAACATCAAATCCTTATACCTATAAATTTCGTTTAATAGAGAGCGCAACTTCACAAACAGACTTGGAAATTTTAGTGAAAAAGCACTTAGAAGCCCCCTCCAATCCCTATACGTTAGATGCCCTATCATGGGCCTATCTCGCAAAAGCCAAGGAGACTGATGATCCCGAACTCTATAATAAAGCAATGGAATTTGCTGGCAAGTATTCAAAGTTAAATCTCGGGAGAAATTCCAATCCTGGACTTATCATGGCTCAACTCCACCAAGCCCAACATCAGTTTGATGACGCAATTAAAATTGCACTGCCTTTACTTCTTAAAACAAGCGACATTGGAGCTCTTCAAATATTAGTAACAAGTTATCTTGCCTTAGGAGAATTAGATAAGGCTGCTGAGCGAGCCGTACAGTGGGTATATCGACTTCCTAGTTTAACCAGTTATGTGATGTTGGCTCTAGTTCAAGAGGCACAAGGGCGTAACTCTGAAGCAGAACAAAGTTTTAAATCAGCATTGCGAGTGGAGGATATCGGGGAAGAATGGGCTGGAGCTTGGGGGCGTAGTCTTTACGCTAGACACTTGATGCAAATGGGAAATTTAGGAGAGGCTAAAAAATTAATTGAAGCTGCACTTGCGATTCGTCCTAAGGATCCCTTTGCCTTACTTCAACTGGCCGACTTTAATTTTAAAAAGGAAAATTTTAAAATTGCCAGCGACCTATATTTTAAAATTTTCACGGAACATCAAAAATTAATTGCACTCATTGGATATATTCACACTAAAAAAGCTATGAATGAGATCGAAACCGCCAAAGAGTGGATTACAAAATCTGAAGAATTGGCCAGAAAACAAATTGGAACCTCGAAGTTTGGGCACCGATTAGAGTTAGTACAAATATTGTTAGAAAAGGAAACCTCCGAAGCGGCTAAAGAAGCAATGCTCATTGTACAGGAAGAAACTAAAGTACGTAAAGATGCCAATACCTATTATTGGCTGGCGAAAAGTTTTTCTGCTGTTAAAGAAATACCTCGAGCTCGCATGGCAATCCAGAATACATTGGCCACAGGAGCTATCAAAGCAGACTATTATTTACTAGCAGGAGAGCTTGAAGAATCTGTACAAAGCGTACATCGAGCTCTGCTTTATTATAGTCTTGCACTAGAACTCGATCCAAATTTAAAAGCCGCTGCCAAAGGGAGGCAACGGCTTCAGCAGTATAGTTAAATTCCGTCCGCGTGAAACGCGACAGAATTTAGTTAAAGAATAACGCCTTAAAGTATTGTCGTAATAGTAGCGTAAAATTGATTCATAACATCACGCTGAATCACATTTGCGGAGTTTGGAGAGGCGCTTATAGCGCGTCTGGCATATTCCATACCAAAGCGGAATTGTGCATCCCAAATATAATTAGCATTAACGCGTATTCGACTGAAGGAACCTGAGTTAAAGGTCGCAGAAGCTGTATCTGTAGAGCCTGTGGTATTTTTCAAACTCGGAGAAGTGGCAAAGGCCAGTGCAAAGTCAGCGCCCATTGCAATTTCGGGTATCAATCTAAATTCCACACCTAAAGTTCCAAAAAATCCAGGAACTTTGAAGGTTGAGGAATCGACGGTAACAGCTTCACGTACTGGATTGGTACGTTTAACACCCATCATTCCATAACCCACACCCGCATGAAATCCCCAGTCTCTTTTAAATCGAGTAAGTGGATAACGCATCTGCACATCGGCTAATATACCATAGGTTGCAATCTTTCTATCTTTCGTCGATAAGGTGCCTGAAGTTGCGATAACATCAGTGATAGAGGGCGAAGAGCCTACGCCATAATAGCCTTCCGCTTCCATTCCTAAATATTTACCCCATTGATATTCAGTACTGAGTGTACCTGTTAGATTTCGATGATATTTATTGCCGGTTTCCAAGGATTGTACCGCATTTACAGAGTTATTAACCTGCCCGTATCCCGCGCCCAGTGTGAACCGTAAAAACCAATTTTTACCAGGCTTCATTTTATCAAGTTTTAATGTAGAAGAATCTCCCGTAGTAGCCTCGGGAACTATTTTAGTAGCAGACTTAGAGGCCTTTTGTTTTTCCATGGCCAATAGCGTCGAGGAATTAAAATGAATCATTACTGTTATTATTGCTAGAAAAATAATACTTTGATTGTTCATTACAATGTCTCCGTGTTTAAGTTCTGTTTTCAATAAAAATAACATGTAAATATCA
>SXPJ01000049.1 GCA_005776395.1 Bdellovibrionales bacterium
CTTGAAAAAAAACAGCTTTTCTCTTCTCCCTCTTTGAAAAGAGAGGGCCCCTCTTTTTTATCCTCTTCTCTTTCCTTAAGGAGAGTAGATAACTCCCAAGGTAAACGAACTCCCATTCCAGCCCAAATCCGGCACGAAGTCATGAAACGGGACCGTGGCCAATGTACTTTTAAAGATAAAGTAGCTAACCCATGTCAGAATAAAATCTGGATAGATCTCCACCACAAGAAACCCATTGCGAAAGGTGGAGAGCATAGCCTTAATAATATTATTACTCTGTGCCGACAGCATCACAGGTTTCTTCATTAAAGAATCTTCTAACAAATGGAGAACCCGATACAAAAATCATAACTAATTTGAAAAGAGGTACCGACTCTAAAAAAGAACAGGGATCGTAGCTTTACATAGCAAAGCGAAGGGTTGCTAAGCCATTACAAAATCATCCTAAGATTACTAAACTTGTTCGGCGCGGAGTACGGTACTTATTGCGCTAAGCGGCTCACTTTTCTTTTAGAGATCCGAGGAAGAGATTTTTTTAAATTCGTTGAATACTACAGGTAAACAAAATAAAAGTTATGCGACCATATTAAGGGAAGGTGTAATTATTGATAATGTAAAGAAATAGCCTCTGCTATACGTACTCCATCGACGGCAGCGGATGTAATCCCCCCTGCATAGCCAGCCCCTTCTCCGGCTGGGTATAGTCCTTGATGACTTATCGACTCGAGCGACTCGGGATTTCTAACAATTCGAATGGGGCAGGAGGTTCGAGTCTCTATTCCTAAAAGTTGGGCTTGAGGAGAGATAAATCCCGGCATAGAGAGATTAAATTTTTCCAGAGCCTCACCTAATTTCCTAGAGATTTTCTGAGGAAACAAACTGTCGAGTCTCGCTGAAGAGCAGCCAGAGGGGGTTGATGAGGGGAGAAGAGAGACCTCTTTATTTTCTAAAAAGCCAAAAACACTTTGTGTAGGGAGTTGTTTGTCTCCGCCTTTTGAAGTCACAAGGGCTTTAGCTCTCTCTTCAAGTTCTTTTCTAAATTTTAATCCCGCAAAGATATCTCTACCAAAAGATTGCTGATGATCAATGGAGACTACAATAGCTGCATTAGCGAAGGGAGAATTTCGCTTATAGTTACTCATACCATTGCTCACAACACCCTCCTTATCGGTTCCGCTTGAAATGACATAGCCTCCCGGGCACATACAGAAACTATAAACTCCAATACCGGTTTTTTTATCGTGACTAGCGAGTCGATAATTGGCTGCCCCTAACGAGGGGTGGTTCGCATAGGCTTTATACTGAATTTGATTAATCTCATTTTGGGGATGTTCGATTCTTAATCCTACGGCAAAAGATTTTCCTTCTACTTCTACTGAATCTGTGAAGAGATTTTCTAAAATACCTGCTGAAGAGTGTCCGGTAGCGAGAATGACTTTATTCGAAGATACTATCACTCCATCTGCGAGCAAAACCCCTGAGACTTTATTCTCTTTAAATAAAACCTTTTCAACTTTTGTATCAAAAAATATCTCGCAGCCATTCTGTCGAAGAAATTCGCGCATAGGGGGGATAACTTTTCTGATTTTATCTGAGCCTACATGGGGATTTGAAAGATACTCAATCTCCTCGGGGGCACCAAACTTTACAAGTCGATTAAGCACGTAAGGTATATAAGGAGATTTGATTCGAGTAATTAGTTTTCCATCGGAGTAGAGCCCTGCCCCACCTTCCCCAAAACAGACATTATTAGTGGGGTTTAATTTTCCATAGCGCCAATAGGCTGCAATGCTTTTCATTCTTTCCGAGGCGCTAGAGCCCTGCTCAAATAAAATACAGGGGATTCCTCTCTCAAGAAGTCTTAGGGCTGCAAAGAGCCCTGCCGGCCCCGCTCCTATGATAAGAGGCTTTTGAGAGGGTGTTTTTTTTACTTTTTCTACAAGATAAGTAGGGTTGATTGGGGTTTCATTCGGTTTATAAGTCTCTACACGATAAATCCAGTAAGGCGTTTGTTGTCTGGCGTCGATGGACTTTTTTAAAATACGGTATGTTCCATAACCTGGATCTAACCATTGAAGTTGTTCTTCTAAAGTCTCATCGAGCCCAACTTTAATTTGATCAAATAGTTTACTCACTCTTTTCCAGTTTGCTTTCTAAAATTCCGATTTTTGTTTCGAGAGCTGTGATCCGTTTTTCAGCATTTTCTAAAGCTCGGGCCACATCATTAGCATCTGGGACAGTAACGGTGAAGGGGTAACTCGAACAGGCATAAATAGAACCCGTATTAGATTGAGCATAGGTCCACCAATTACAAGCTCCAAAGCGATGAACGTGGATAGGGTTAATATTTTCAACTTTAAGAGAGTCATCTGTAGCGAGAGATAACGAGCAAATAAGACTAAGCCCAATAAGTCCTGAAATGAATTTCATATAGATCTCCTTAGTAAGTGTGAATATGAATAAAGCGTGAAGCAAAGTGCTTGAAACCTCAAGGAAAAAAGAAGGGCTTTTTTTTGTCACTATACCGCTATTAAGAAAGATAGAAAAATCTCGGAACTTTCTTGTGGAAAAAGGGAAAAATTGCTATTTTGCGACCACTCAAAAACAGTATGTCGAACGCTCATTTAAAATTATTAGCTCTAATGGTCCCTAATTTTTGTCTTTTTTATGCATACGCATGGTCTGGTTTTCAAGTCTTACCTGAGCGTAGAGAAGCTTTTGGAAGTCCAGATTTGTATTTAGATATTAAATATGTTGGGTTGCATCATCGAAAAGTTCAAAGTCGTGATACTGAAACGGTAGAATTTGACGGCATTTTAGCGACCGATGTTTCTCAAAATCAGGTCAGAGGAAGAAGATTTAAAATTAACGGAAATACCTGGTATACATTTTACTTAGGGGAAAATAAATTTTTAGGTTGGTTGGCCCATGGAGAAAAGGGCTGTGAGCCTCAGTTGCGATATCAGTTAGAAAAAGCGGGTAAGGTGATTAAAAAAGGAACGATGAAAGCGGGTTTCTGTTCTTAATTATAAAAGCCGGTTTGTATCCCCTAAAGCCCCTCTAAAAAGTAACATTCGTGAAATTGAATCCGCCAGCAGGATCGATAACAAGCCCTTTTAAGTTCGGCTGTTGAAGAGCGGTAAGTGCTTCATTATATAATGGATAGTAGATAGCTTTGTCTTGAATCAATACAGACTCAAGCTTTGAGAACTCTTTATATGCCTCTTCAAGGGATTCAAAATTCTTATTTTTGAATTGGTTGACCGATTTTAAAAGTTGATAAGCAGTAGAACTTTCATTTAATTTCCACTCTTGTTTGGCAAGAGACTCTATTCCGTTTGAGAGAGTAAAAGCGTCAGTTTTGACTTGAGTAAGAAGCATGTCCCAA